>DATAIM010000001.1:0-5489 GCA_036262655.1 Gemmatimonadaceae bacterium
CCGGCAGCTTCGCAGGCCGCGCCCCTGACCATCATGCTCGTGCTGGTGACGATCCCGCGACGGTGAGCAGCTACAACACCGAGATTGATCCCGTCGCTGAGACCGAAGTCGTCCGCATTTACGATCAGCCGGCGGGAGGCAGTCATCGCTTCGTTCTGCATTGGTCAGCGAACATTGTCAAGCTGCCAGGGCGTGAAAAACGGCTCGATCCCCGAGGAAGAAGTCTGTACGGAACGGCATGATGCCTATATCATTGCGGGCCGGCTTTTTTGTCCGATTTCTGAAGAAACGGAAACGGCCGGGTTGGACATCCAACGCACGCCCGAGGGGCCGAATGGCTGCGGCGCGCCGTCCTGCTTTCACCCCCACTCCCAGCACTTCCATGGAACCCTCGCAGGATAACATCAAAGCCACCATCAAGGATTACATTCTCCGCGAATTCCTTCCGGGGGAAAGTCCCGCTTCGCTCGACGATACGACACCGCTCATCACCGGCGGCATTCTGGATTCTATTGCCACTGTAAGGCTCATCGCCTTTCTCGAAGAGCAGTTTGGCGCCCAGATAGAGCCGCACGAGATGAACGCGGATTACCTGAATTTTCTCCCCGATATCGCTCAACTCGTCGGGCAGCGCCAAACGCAGAGCTAACGGGAGTCAGGGGTGAAAACGATTCCAACAACGGCGGATGTGATTGTAATTGGCGGAGGTCCAGCTGGAAGTACCGCGGCCAACCTGCTCGCCAACTACGGTCATGACGTCGTTTTGCTCGAGCAGGCCAGGCATCCTCGCCCCGTGGTCGGCGAGAGTGTGCTACCGCACTTCTGGAAGTACGCTGACGCTCTTGACGCAACAGCGGACATCGAGCGCGCCGGGTTCATCAGCAAGGCCGGCGCTACCGGTATCTGGGGTGGAAGGATTCGCCAGCTCAGGCTTGCCGACTTCGGCTATACGAGGCCTGCCCTGCACGTGGAACGCGATGAGTTCGACGAGATTCTACTGCGTGTGGCGGAAAGACGCGGTGCCAGGGTCTTCGAGGAAGTTGGCGTACGCCAGGTACACCTCGACGAAGGCGATACTGGAGTGACGTGTACGGACAGACAGTCGGGAAAGGAGGTCAGGATCTCGGCACCGTTCATCATCGACGCAAGCGGACAAGCCGCGGTCATTGCCCGGCAGCTCGGATTCCGGCAGTTCGACAAGGATCTCCGATTCATGAGCACCTGGGGTTACTACGAGAATTCGGACTACATCGCCGCCGGGGGCGCGATCGAGCCCTTCAAACGTCGACGGGACATCCGCCCTACAACTCTCCAGCTCGGGATCGGGGATTGGGGATGGGCCTGGCACATTGTCCAGAAGGAGCTGACCAGCGTGGGGCTCGTTCTCGCGCCCGCTCAGGCCGCCGTTTTCAAGGCGAGTGGCGCAACTCTCGAGGAGCGGTTTGCCAATACCTGCAGCGGTATGCCGGTGCTCTCTACTCTGCTGCAGAATGCGAGGCTGGTACCGGATTCAGTGCAGGCCATCCGGGATTTTGCCTATCACCCCACGACTCTGTCAGGCCCCGGGTGGTACCTGACCGGGGACGCTGCGGCTTTTGTCGATCCCATAAATTCTGCGGGCGTGATTACAGCGCTGTACGGTGGATCCGCGGCAGCGGCAGCCGTAAACGCTTCGCTGCGGCGCCCGGAGCGAAAGACCTACTACAGCGAGATCTTCTCGACGCTCCTTCGACAGCGTCTCTCCCTCTTCCGCGTCGCGGCGCTTCCTCCAGGGCGGAACAGCTATCCGGAGGACATCGAGCCGGCTGCCAAAGGCGCGCAGTTCGACAGCGCCCGCGAGCAGGAGCTGCTCTACATTCAGACGGAGGTAATGAACAGAAGCGAAAACCTCGCTCCAATCCATGCGCGTGACCGCCGCCTCAACTATTTCGCTTCGACGAACTACCGCGAGTTGACCGGCCTCATACCGCGCAAGCCGGAATCCGGGGTTTCCCCGGCTAAGCCCCTCGCAATGACGTGAACAGTTTTGTGAGTAGGCGAGAAACTTTGCTGTCTCTATATTCGGCGCTCGCCGGAGTGATACAGCACCTTCAGCCACCTCCAGGCCGTGACGAACCCGCGTCGCAATAAAGCCTGTTGCGCTCGCAGAACAGAAGCCGTTAGCACGGGCGAACAGGCAACCATTTTGTTGGGCAATAATTACGATTTTGTGGTAGGCACACCGCCCGCCTCGCCGTATATTCGGGCTCCCTTTTCTTTGAAATCCAAGTCAGCTCCGAAATGATGAATTCGCCATCCCGACACTCCAGGCTGGAAACAGGCATCACCTTCCAGCACCCCACGGCCTTCTGGGCCGGGACAGCATTGGTAGTAACGGGCGTGCTTGCCCACTTCCCGAGTTTCCTCGACGCCGCCGGCATGGGCTACCGCATGCGCGGAATGCCGATGGGCGGGCTCATGCTCACCGGAATGGGAATGATCCTCGTCGGGCTCGCACTTGCGGCATACGGGTTGATTCCCTTCGGCGACGCGGCGCATGTCGAACACCATGATACATCGGACCTGCACTTCCAGGCGATGGACAGCGCTGACCTCACGCGTGCCCACTGGGGACTGCTGTTCATCCTTGGCGTGGCTCTCATCGTAGATGTTATGAAGCCCGCCACGCTCGGATTCGTGGTGCCGGGAATGAAACAGGAGTACGGCGTGACGACGCAGATGGTTGCGATGTTCCCGTTCACAGCACTGACTGGTACAACTATCGGATCCCTGCTGTGGGGTATGCTCGCCGACAGGGTTGGGCGTCGCGCCTCGATACTCCTCGCGTCGATTATCTTCATGGGGACGTCGATCTGCGGATTCATGCCGTCATTCAGGTGGAATCTGTTCATGTGCTTCTTCATGGGACTATCCGCTGGCGGAATGCTGCCCATCGTCTATGCCCTTATGACGGAGTCCATGCCGTCAAAGCGGCGGGGCTGGCTGGTGGTGCTGCATGGCGGGATGGGGACGGTCGGCGGATACTTGGTCGCAAGCGGACTTTCGGCACTCCTGGAACCTCATTTTACCTGGCGCATTCTATGGTTCGCCGGGCTACCGACCGGGTTCCTGATGCTCGTGCTCAACAGGTACATCCCGGAATCACCTCGATTTCTCATTGATAGAGGTCGTATCGCTGAAGCAGAGCGAGTTATGGAACGATACGGTGTGAGGCTGACGCGACAGGCCCGGCCCTCCAAGCCCGAGACAGCCGCCGGGGTACCGTCAGGCGTGCCAGTCCGCTCGCGTTTCGGTACCTTGTTCCGCCCGCCATACCGGATGCACAGCATCACAGTCGGCATGTATGGCCTAGGATGGGGCCTCGTGAACTGGGGCTTTCTGACGTTCACGCCAACCATCCTGCGCGAGCGCGGACTGAATGCCGCCGGCGCAAGCAAGCTTCTCTTCTGGTCCGCACTGATTGCCGTTCCTGCCACCGTGCTTGTGGCGTACCTGTACGGCATGTGGAGCAGCAAGAAAAGCATGATTCTCTTCTCGCTGATTACGGCCGCGTCGCTCGTCGCGTTCGCACTCATCGATCCTGGTGCTGGTGGCCAGAGGGCGGGTCTCGTGATGCCGCTGATGGTTCTTCTTCTCGTCGGCAGCGGGGGCGTCATTTCCATGCTCTCCCCGTACACAGCGGAAGTTTATCCGACCGCTCTTCGGGGTACTGGGAGCGGCTTCGCCGCTGGCAGCAGCAAGATCGGTGGCATGTTGGCCCCACCCCTCGCCGCATTGACTCTTGGCGTTGTTCCCGGTTTCAGCCTGCTGGGACTGGTTGTCGCCGCGCCGGTCACTCTGTCGGCAATCATACTCGCGATCGCCGGAGTGGAAACACGCAACCGGGCGCTCGAGGAGCTGACCGCAGCGCCCCGCACGCGGCAACCGCTCACTCCTCTTTCCGCTTCGGAGTAAGAAATGAAGTCAGATGTCGTGATCGTCGGCGGCGGGCCCGGCGGCTCCGCATGCGCGCTCTTCCTGCAGAAGGCGGGCATCCACTCAGTAATAGTGGAAAAAGCTGAGTTCCCCCGATATCACATCGGCGAGTCGATGACAGGGGAGTGTGGCAACGCGGTCACACTCCTCGGGCTTCAGGAGGAAATGGCGAAGTTTCCCCATCAGATCAAATGGGGCACACGTGTGTACGGGCCCCGCGGCGACAGCCCCTTCTACGTGCCGGTCAAGGCGCGCACGCCTGAAGGCGAGCTTCGCGAAGCCAGCACGTGGCAGGTTCGGCGCAGCGATTTCGACAAGATGCTTTTCGACACTGCAGAGGCTCGTGGCGTGGGGATCATCAAGGGCGAAGCAATCGCGGCGCTTCGCGACGGCGACGCGGTCACAGGCGTCCGCGTACGAACAGCCTCGGGGGAGACTACGGAGATTCACTCGAAGGTGCTCATCGATGCATCAGGACAATCCAGCTTCCTGAGCAGGGCCGGCGTTCTCGGAGCAAAGGACCGCGGAAACTACGACAACCAGGTTGCGATTTTCTCGCAGGTCGAGGGCGCCATTCGCGATGAAGGGCGGGTCGGCGCCGACACACTGATTTTCTACCAGCGCACACATCACTGGGCGTGGTTCATTCCACTCGATGAGACCACTGTCAGCGTGGGCGTCGTTGTGCCGTCGGAGTACTTTGCGGGCAAGAAGGAGAGCAAGCATGACTTTCTCGTTCGCGAGCTCCATGAGCTGAATCCCGAGCTCAAGCGACGGCTCCCCGAGATCAAGCTCACCGAGGAAGTGCGGGCTATCTCAAACTACTCCTATCACATCGACAAGTTCACGGGCCCGGGCTACCTCTGCGTCGGTGATTCACACCGTTTCATCGACCCTGTTTTCTCCTTCGGGCTTTTCTTCGCCATGAAGGAAGCCGAGATCGCAGCGGGAGCAGTAGAAGAATTTCTCAGTGGCGCGAACACGGATCAGCCGAATCCCTTCGCCCGCTATGAGCGCTACTGCAATCGTGGGATGGACACGATCCAGGACCTGATCGACGCTTTCTGGACGCAGCCGCTCGCGTTTGCTGTCTTCGTTCACAGCCGCTACAGGGACGACTGCATAGATATGTTCGCGGGTCGCGTATACATGGATGAGCCGTCACCTGGTCTCGTCGCCTTCAGAAAGCTGAACGGAAAAACCGCGTCCCAGCCTGCCACCGCGGCCGTCTAAGCTCTCCCTCCCCCCTTGATGGAGTTTTCGCTTAGCGGGGACCAGGTTCGCCTGCGCGACGAAATCACGGCGTTCGCGAAAAAAGAGCTGACACCCGGCGCTGCTGATCGCGACCGCGAAGAAATGTTCTCGCGCGATCTCTGGCTTCGCTGCGCTTCGCATAAGCTCACCGGCTTGATGGTGCCGGAGGAATACGGCGGGCGTGGACTTGATGCGCTATCGGCCACCATCGCACTCGACGCCCTCGGCTACGGCTGCGCGGACGGCGGCCTGGCGTTCTC
>DATAIM010000002.1:0-3923 GCA_036262655.1 Gemmatimonadaceae bacterium
TTCGACGCGCTCCAGTCTGCGCTCTATGCTCAGGATACATGGACATTGAACCCGAAGTTGACGCTGACGCTCGGTGTTCGCGCCGACAACAGCCGCTTCCTGAAGGACAATGCTTACGCTCCAGCTGTTGACTCTGCATACGGACCGACAAAGACTGCCAAGGGTGCGCTGCAGTTTTCACCGCGGTTCGGATTCAACTACGATGTCACGGGCGATCAGATCAATCAGCTTCGCGGCGGCATAGGACTCTTCGTCGGTACTCCCCCGGGAGTGTGGATGGAGAACGCATATGTGGACAACGGAGCTATCCGGGCCGTTCTCACCTGCGGTCCAGCGCAGAGCAGCCCTGATCCCGCACCGGCATTCAACGCCGATGCGAGCGGGATTTCGACCTGCGGCAACGGCAGGGGAAGCAAGCCGATCGGCAATCTCAGCTTCCTCGATGAGGATCTCAAGTTTCCGCAGCCGATGCGGGCAAACCTGGCGTTCGACCGGGTTCTTCCGTTCAACCTTGTCGCTACAATCGAGGGTCTGTACTCCAGAACCCTCAATCAGCTCTTCTTCGTGAACAGGAACATCACCGCGCCGGTAGGAACGGATAAGTTCGGCCGTGTGATGTATGGCACGATCGCCACGACTGGAATATCGAGTGCGGCCCGTCCCGCTGGTGTGTTGGCGAACGGCGGCACATCCCGTTTTGCCTCTGCCATCGAAGCCACAAACCAGAATGAGGATTACGCGTACAATCTGACAGGGCAGCTCAGAAAGCGTTACGCCAACAACTGGGAGGCCTACTTCGCCTATTCCTACGGCAAGGCGCGCGATGTCCAGAGCTTCACTTCCAGCACTCACCTGTCGAACTGGAACTTCGGGCGCACGCTGTCGGGCAGGCAGGAGGATGCCTTCACCGGAATTTCGCTCTTCGACCAGCCGCACAAGATCTCGGCTTTTGCGACGCGAACTGTTCCGTGGACGGGGCTCTCACGGGTTCTGGGAAGCTGGGCGAGCGGTCTGGCGACTGACTTTACCGTCTCCTACCAAGGTGTTTCGGGCCCCCCCCACGACTACGTCTACGGCGGTTCCAGCAACCGCGGCGATATGAATGCCGACGGCTCTGCCGGCAACGATCTGATCTATATCCCTCGCAACACCTCAGACATCAATGAGATCAGATTCCAGAACCTGACCGCATCAGTCGGCGACACGCTCAAGGCTGCGGATCAGGCGGCGTACCTGGAGCAGCTCATCTCACTCTCCCCCTGCCTGAACGGACACCGGGGAGAAATTCTTCCGAGAAACTCCTGCCGCCTGCCATGGTCGAACAATTTCGATGTCACCGTTCGGCAGAACGTCCCGCTGGTACGCTCATCTGAGCGCCTTGCAATTCAGCTCGACATCTTCAATTTCGGCAACCTGCTGAACAAGAACTGGGGGCAGGCGAAGGTGAGTCCCTACTCGAGCAGGAGCAACATTCCACTTCTGACACACATCAGCCAGTCGAGCACCGATCCGGCGAACGCTGTGCCGACGGTGACGTTCAATTACCGCACGATCGACCCCGACAAGGACGGGACGGTCGAGCCGTACCTGCTCGGCAATTTCGTCAGCAACTACTGGAGAATGCAGCTGTCGGCCCGCGTAAGCTTCTAGGCCGCGGCGGTAGTTAGATTTTGCGGGCACGGGCGAAAGTCCGTGCCCGCTTTGTCTTTACCCCTCGAGATCATGAGACTTTTTCGCGTCCTCGTTGCTGCCTCAGTCGCCGCGTTCCTGATGCTCCCGTCGCGCATCGCAGCCCAGGACCTCCAGCCTGACACCGCCGGTGTAAGGCTTCCCCCCGTAACCGTAACCGCGACGAGACACGCTACGTCGATCTTCGCCGCACCACTGGCCGTGACGGTGATCGGAAAAAAAGAGCTCGAGACTAAGCGCGGCTACTCACTTGCCGACGCAGTCTCCGCCGTTCCCGGTGTATTCGCCCAGTCACGATACGGAACCAGCGATATCCGGCTCACGATCCGGGGCTTCGGAGCGCGCGGCGCAGGTGACCGCTCCAACGCAGGAACCTCGAGAGGCATCCGCGTTCTGATTGACGGAATTCCCGAGACTGAGCCCGACGGGCGCACATCCTTTGACCTGGTGGACCTCGCCGCCGCGAACCGGGTCGAAGTCGTGCGATCGAATGCATCCGCATTGTGGGGTAATGCGGGAGGCGGAGTGATCGACATATCGACGGTGCCGGAATTCCACCGCGACTTCGCATCAGTGCAACAGATGGCCGGAACGGACGGGTTCCTGAGGACCGCAGTCCAGGGAGGCTCACGCTTCGGCCCGGCATCGCTCGCTGCAACGTTCACGAACACGATGCAAGACGGTTATCGCGCGCACTCCGACAGCCGTCGCTCGCTCGTTAATGCATCGCTCACATCCCCTCTCGGCCAGTCGACGGATCTCGGCATTTACGTCACCGCCGCCAACGATCTGTTTCACATCCCCGGGCCGCTGACAATGGCGGAAGCCATGTCGGATCCGCGGAAGGCCAACGCCACCTACGCCGCACGCGACGAGCGGCGCTGGAACCGGGTAGGCCGGGTAGGCCTGTCGCTCGGGCATTCGTTGACCGACGCGAGCATGGTATCGGGAATGCTGTTCGTAAATCCCAAGGTGCTGCAGCGATCCGAGCGCGGCACGTTCCGCGACTTCAATCGCTACCACCTCGGCGGCAACCTTGTTTACCGCGCTGAATACGATCTTGGCGAATCGCTGGCGGCGAACACGATCGTTGGCGCCGACCGGGCCTACCAGAACGGCACCATCCTGTTTTATTCGCTCACGAGCGCGGGCACTCGCGGCACCGAGCTGAGGGATAACAAGAGCGAGGGCGCGGCCAATACGGGCGTCTTCGTACAGCAGGAGCTCCGGGCCGGCGAACATCTTGGCGTCGACCTCGGCGCGCGATGGGACCAGATCCGCTACGACTACCGGAGCTTCATCAACCCCAAGCTCAACGATGCGAAGGACTTCTCACGCGTGTCCCCGAAAATCGGAGTGAACTACCGCGTCAACCCGACACACAGTTTCTATGCGAACATCGGGGGAGGAGTGGAGGCGCCGGCCGGTAACGAGACCGATCCTGCATCCACATTCGGTCAGGACACCGTTACCGCGCTCAATCCTCTCCTCGAGCCGATTCGATCGACAACGTACGAGATAGGCACGAAGCACCTGCTGCCGTTCTCGGGTGGAATGCTGTCGGCCTTCTCGTACGATGTCGCACTGTACCACACCAACGTCACGAACGAGATCATTCCGTACCGCGGCGGGCGTTTCTACTTCACAGCCGGAAAGGTGCATCGCCGCGGCGCCGAGATAGGCGCCGCCCTTCTCGGACGGAGCGACCTCGAGATCTCCGGGAGCCTCACGCTCTCGGACAATGAATACATCGACTACACTGTCGATTCCGTTCATTATGGAAAGCCGGGCAAGTCTGCGAGCTACGCGGGCAACGATGTTGCCGGTGTGCCACCCATGTTCTACGCGGTCAGCGCCGGGCGGTCCGTTAGTGAGACTATCCCGATCCGGCTTCAGGTGAATGTTCGTGGCGTGGGCGATTACTTCGTCGACGATGCGAATACAGTCGAAGTCCCAGCGTACCATATTTTCGGGGCCACCCTGTCCACGGCAAACGGGATCGCACTCGGCAGAATGTTGGTGAAAGCGTTCGTGTCGGTGGAGAATCTCGCAGACCGCCGCTACATCGGTTCCGCGTTCGTGAATCCCGACGTGGTCAACGGAGTGCCAGTAGCATTCGAGCCAGGCTCGGGAAGGACTTACCTCTTCTCCCTTTCCCTCGGGCCAAGGTGACGGTAGTACGCAGGACGCTGAAACCCGGTGCGAAACGCACGGGGTTCATCGGCTCAGCGAAA
>DATAIM010000003.1:0-1674 GCA_036262655.1 Gemmatimonadaceae bacterium
GACTGGACCAGTCTGAACGCGCCCCGGTTATAAGGCGCATGGTCCTCGAGATGCGGGCGTCGGATTCGAGAAAGACCCCGGATCGTGTTCCCGTCTTGCTGGATCCGATGACGCGCGTTCGCGATCCCGGCGCGACGTCGATGCCGGTGCTGGGAATTGTGCCCTCGAATTGTGCGTTCAGTGCCTCCAGCTCTGCGCCGCCACGGACGGTCATCCTGTCGCTCGCAATCCATTCTTGCTGCGCGAAGACGTGTGTCTGCCTGAGTCGCGTTTCGAGATCGAACGCGCCGTAGAGCTCGTTCTTGTCAGTGTTTCCGGCTGACAAGGCGATGGTCGATTGGAGCTGGCTTGTCTCTCGTCGCCAGGATGCTACCGCGAGATTCGACCTGCTCGTGAACCGGAAGTTGCCTGTGTAAGTCGGCTCGGCCACGGAGACACCGAGCTTACTCGCCTGTTGAATTGCGAACACCGAGAATTCGCCGGTCCTGGGTGAGGTCGTCGCAAGGCTGCCGCTCAGGTCGTGACCACTCGGGGCGGGATCGTAATCGTGGGACCCGCTGCCGTTGACAGCTATGAGTGGCCGTAGATCGAACAGGTTGCCCGCGACGCGGACGCCAGCGTGCCTCCTGATGGGTTCGGCCAGTGATAGGGACACGCCGGCGAGGCCCGCTGATGCCGAGATCTCCCGGCGGTCTGGCTTACGCTGAGTGGTAAGAGAGACCGCCGCAGAGAGCGCGTTACCGTATCGTGCGCCGAATCCACCCGATGAAAACACGATGCGGTCGAGAAGGAAGGGATCGACCGTTCCCATGAACGTCCCGTTGGGGGATTGGATGTCGACGGGATTGACGAGGGAGGCGTCGTTGAGAAAGACCTTCGTCTCGTATGCGTCCCCTCCTCTGACGAAGAGCCCGGTTCCTTCGTCGACCTGCTGTACTCCGGGTAATGTCTGCAGCGCGCGGTTGATATCGGCGGCCGTGCCGGGAATCGTGACTACCTCGAGTGGAGTGAGGGTTGCCGTCCGCTCTTCATTTGCCGTGTATGCGCTCGCAACAATCGTGATGGGATCGAGGGCAGGCGCGGCTTTCTCCAGCGTGATGATTACGGAATCGGGGAATGGGATAGCGAGCTTGAGGGTGACTGGAATGAAGCCAAGACTTCGCGCGACGAGTGTGACGGCCGAGTCGCTCACGGGGATGCTGAACTTTCCATCTCTATCGGTGATTGCGCCTTCGAGAGTCTCCAGGATGAAGACATTCGCATTTGCAATCTGTCGGCGGTCTCGGGTCTGGACGACGCCGTTGATTGATTTGGCTGGAGATTGAGTCGATGCCGATGATGGAATCGATCCGAGCAGTATGAGTGTGAGTGCGGCGCACGCGTTTCGCATGCGCACATGGTGCTCATACTCTTAGTGGAATCCCAGACAAATTCGGCGAACGGTTATACCGCTCGGTCGGCGGGGGAAGGCGGAGTTCGTTGTGCTGGGAAAAACGTTCAAGGGAATGAGAATGCTGAAGTGGCAGACACACGAGCTCGCGGCACCCGAAGTCCGCGAGGCTGAGGCCAAGTATTCGCAGCGGCTGGACCGCTATTTTCCAACGCTGTCGGTAGTAGAAGCCGACGAATGTAGCGCGGCAAAAAAGTTTTTCGGGGCAGTTGACCCGGTTTCGT
>DATAIM010000004.1:0-3478 GCA_036262655.1 Gemmatimonadaceae bacterium
GGCGACCACTGATCTGTAACGCGACCACGAATCTTGTAAGCCTCTTGTAAGGCCATTGTTCGCATTCGGCTTCCCCGCCGTCTGCTGATTGCAATGACATGTACCCCTCCCGATATTCGGAGTCTTACCCCAACCTCCAAAACCTGTGAAGACAAGGCGAGACTTCCTCAGACAGGGCGGAATAGCCGCAGCGGGAATCGCAGCCGCCGGCCTGTTCGACCCCGCTGAGGCGATGGCCGGACTCGTCACCCGTCCCGGCGCCGCCGAGATGCCGGCTGACGACGACGTTCGCGAGCTGATGATGACCGCGATCAACACCGCGAAAGGGCTCGGCGCGAGTTATTCCGACGTCCGCATCGGACGCTACCGCAACAGCATCGTATTCACCCGCGAGCAGCAGATCGTTCAGACAGCGGACACGGACTCGATCGGCGCCGGCGTTCGTGCGCTCGTCGATGGCACATGGGGCTTTGGCGCCACGAAAGTGCTCACAAAGGACGGTGTAGCAATCGCTGCACGCGAAGCCGTAGCTATCGCGAAGGCAAACCGCATTGCGCGCGATCAGCCCGTTCAGCTCGCCCCCGTCGAGTCTTATCCCAACGCGACGTGGAGGAGCGACTACAAGATCGATCCTTTCACTATTCCGATCGAGCAGCGTGCGGAGCTTCTCCTGAAGGCGAACGCCGAAGCGATGAAGGTCAAGGGAGTGCGGTTCGTGAACTCGGGACTCCTGTTCGTGAAGGAAGACCGCAACTTCGCGTCCACGGAAGGCTCGGTTATCTCCCAGACGATCATCCGTACCTCGATACCATTCGCGATCACGGCCGTCTCGGCGAACATGACCGACTTCCAGACGCGCACGAACGTTGTGACTCCGGCCGGACGCGGCTGGGAGTATGTGCTCGAGCAGGATCTCGTCGGCAACGCGCCGAAGTGGGCTGAGGAGGCAGTACAGAAGCTCACGGCCAAATCGGTCGAGGTGGGACGGTACGATCTCGTTCTCCATCCGTCGCATCTCTGGCTCACCATTCACGAGTCGATCGCGCATCCCACGGAGCTCGATCGCGCGATGGGTTACGAGGCGAATTACGCCGGCACCAGCTTCGTTGCTCCACCGCAGGCAGTGCTTGGCAAGCTCAAGTACGGCCCTGAGTTCATGAACGTTCAGGGAGACCGGTCACAGCCGGGTGGCTGCGCGACGATCGGCTGGGACGATGAAGGCGTGAAGCCGGAAGACTTCATGATCATCAAGAACGGAATCGTCAACGACTATCAGACCACGCGCGAGCAGGCGAACTGGCTGAAGTGGTGGTATGACGCGAACAAACGCCCCACACGGTCGCACGGCTGCTCGAACGCGGACAGCTGGGGCAGCGTACAGTTCCAGCGCATGCCGAACGTTTCACTGCTTCCCGGCGAGAAGGACGTTTCGTGGGACGATATCATCGCCGCAACGGATCGCGGAATCGCGATCATCGGCGACGGCTCTTTCTCGATCGACCAGCAGCGCTACAACGCTCAGTTCGGCGGACAGGTCTTCCAGGAGATAAAGGGCGGCAAGATCGTCGGGTACCTGAAGGACGTCGCTTACCAGATGCGCACGCCTGATTTCTGGAACTCGATGGACATGATCGGCGGAAAGAAGAGCTATCAGTTCGGTTCCGCATTCAATGACGGCAAGGGTCAGCCGGGTCAGAGCAATGCAGTCAGCCACGGCTGTGTGCCGAGCCGGTTCCGCAACATCAACGTGATCAATACCGGGAGGAAGGCGTGAGCCGCGGTACAAATACGAGAGGAGAGCCCAGACGACTCCTCGCGAACGATAGAACGACGGTTCTTCCAAATGGCGCAATCATGTCGCGCGAGCAGGCGGAGGAGATCGTCCAGAAAGTTTTGAAGTTTTCGAAAGCGGACGAAGTTCAGGTCAATCTCGGAAGCGCATATCAAAGCGACCTGCGTTTCGCGGCGAACCAGATGTCCACTTCAGGTGGTGTGATGACCGGCGGTCTCGCCGTGAACAGCACGATCGGAAAGAAGCACGCCGTGACGACGACGAACGATTTGTCGGATGCATCCCTCAGGAGTGTCGTCGAGAAGTCCGAAGCGTTGGCGAAGCTGTCGCCGGACGATCCTGAGACGATGCCCGGACTTCCGAAGCAGACTTATCTGCCGGTCAACGGCTGGTTCGATTCGACTGCACAATTGACTCCCGAGGCGCGCGCGCGTGCGGCGCTCACAGCGCTCGAGCCTGCACGTAAGGCAGGCGATCTCAAGGCGGCCGGGTTCATCATCGTAAATGCGAGCTCGAACGCGATCGGTAACAGCACGGGCCTGTTTGCATACAACCGCGCGACCACAGCCAACTACACGCTGACAGTCCGCACCGACGATGGGACGGGCTCGGGCTGGGTTGGGGCAGAGCATCCGGACTGGACGAAGCTCAACTTCAGTGAGATGGCTCAGAAAGCGATCGAGAAGGCAAAGCTTTCGCGGAATCCGGTAGCGATCGAGCCTGGACGTTACACTGTCATTCTTGAGCCTCAGGCAGTGGGCGATCTCGTCACACTCATGGCCGGCTCCCTTGCCGCGCGTCAGGCGGACGAGGGGCGAAGCGCATTCACAAAGCCGGGTGGTGGCAACAAGATCGGCGAGAAGATCGTCGATCCTCGTGTGACGCTCATCTCCGATCCACAGGATCCTCAGCTTCTCGCGCAGCCTTACGATGGCCAGGGACTTCCACTCGCGCGGCAGGTGTGGGTGGAAAATGGAGTGCTGAAGCAGCTGTTCTATTCACGCTTCTGGGCACAGAAGCAGGGCAAGCCTGCTACCGGGGGCCCGTCTTCCATCAAGATGATGGGCGGAACCACCTCGATCGACGACATGATCAAGTCAACACAGCGTGGGATTCTGGTCACCCGACTGTGGTACCTGCGCCAGGTGGATCCGCGGACGATCCTGTTCACCGGACTTACGCGCGACGGCACCTTTCTCGTCGAGAATGGGAAGATCTCGAAGTCGATCAAGAATTTCCGCTTCAATGAATCTCCGCTGTTTCTTCTCAACAACATCGAGGCGATCGGTCCCGCCGTTCGTATCGGTGGAGCCGAAGGCGGAGGACCCATTGTGATGCCGCCGCTCAAGGCAAAGGACTTCAACTTCACAAGCTTGTCAGACGCAGTCTGATCTTTCTTTTGAGCTGACAGTCGATGCCACTCGAAAGCTGCCTGCGCGATGGTTATGTCGCTGTCTGCATGGCGCTATACAACGCCGGCACGAGACCAATCAGCCATACCAACCCGGCGACGATAGCCGCGCGCTTCATCGGAACCCGCGCGACGACCGCGACGCCGATCGCCGTCAGCACTACAGTCCAGAGAGTGAACACGTCGAAGCCGGAGAGGAAAGTCGCAACCGCCGGGTTGGCAGAATCAGGAAGGAAGCGCGCCGGCCCGACGCTGACGCTGAACGGAGAAGTGAT
>DATAIM010000005.1:0-7239 GCA_036262655.1 Gemmatimonadaceae bacterium
CCGAATTGAAGGTGAAGCTCGCCATAGGTCAGCGTCTTCGAAACATCGATACACAGAATCCCGAAGCACACGCGGCATATCTTCAGGGCCTCTACCTCTGGAACCGGCGCAACGCACCGGTGCTTCGACAATCGATCGCCCTTTTTGCCAAGGCAGTTCGCCTCGATCCGGACTATGCGCAGGCATACGGCGCACTGGCGATGGCGTATGTCGTGATGCCGGCGTACGACGACACAGGCGCGACCGACATGTTGAATCGTGCTCGCGAAGCCGCCGGCCGAGCTCTCGCACTCGACAGCCAGAACGTTCAGGCATTGACCGCACTCGGGTACACCGAAGCGCTTCAATACAGGAATGCAATCTCCGAGAATACGTTCAAGCGCGCAATCGCAGCGGATTCGAGTTTTGCGACTGCCCGTTTCTGGTACGGCCTGTTGCTGCTGCAGCAGGGACGAAACGAGGAAGCACTGGCGGCCATAACACAGGCGCGCAGTCTCGAACCGGCATCGCTCGTCATCAACACCGCAGTCACGCAGGTGCTTTATGATATGCGCCGGTACGACGAGGCCGAGAGGTCGGGACGTACGGTGCTCCAGCTCGATTCGACTCTTCAGCTTGGTATCGTCGATCTGGCCAAGGTCATGATCGAGCAGGGCAACACCGGGGAGGCCATCCCGATGCTGACCCGTATTGTCGACGTACCCGGGTTCAGTCACCTGGAAAAAGTCGGAGTGCTGGCATACGCGCTTGCCAAAGCCGGCCGGATGGAAGATGCCAGGGGCCTCCTCAGAAAGGAGATGGAGTCTCCTACGGCGAAGCTGTCCACGCAGCGCGGCATGGTCGGCGCCGCCTACGATGCGACAGGCGATCGTGAAAAGGCGATAGAAGTCCTGCGCGCCGCAGTCGAGGGTAGTGACCTCTGGCTCGCGCACTACCTCTCCGCGGCGCCGTACGACGGGCTGCGGAAGGATCCCCGGGTGCGAGCTCTTTTCGCGAAAATCTCCGCTCGCTAATCAACGTTCAGCGCTTCGATCGCATCCCATGCGACGCTCGAGATCCACCATCGCCTTCCATCGCTCCACAGCTGCATACTGTTTACATTCGTGAAACGAGACAGCCACGCATGTATCGCCAGACTCTGATTCCAACGCTCATTGCGGCTTTCCTGCCCGCCCTCTCTGCTGCGCAGCGACTCGATGTCCTGCCTGAAGCGATTACCAGGCAGATCAGCGAGGAGATTTCGGGCGACGCAGCATTTGCACACATCAGACACAACTCGCAGTTCCATCGGCCGCGCGGGGGATCGGATGGCCTCTGGAAAGTCGCGCAATACTACGAGGAGAAAGCCCGCGAATACGGCCTTACCGACGTCAGGATCATCAAGCAGGCATACGGCACAACACGTCCATGGAACGCGAAAAGCGGCGAACTCTGGATCACCGGTGAAAGACCCGAGCGTATCGCAAGCACTATCCAGACACCCCTGCACCTGGCGGATTTCAGCCGGGCTGCAGACGTAACCGCGGATGTGATCGACATCGGTGGCGCGGCGGCACCTGAGCTCGAAGGAAAGGATGTGGCTGGAAAGATCGTCCTTACCTACGGGTCGATCGGAACAGTGATGTCAGAGGTCGTGATCGGAAAGGGCGCTGCTGGCATAATCTGGTATCCGAGCCCGTTCTCCGAAGGCAGTGGAACGGACGGCTCGGGATTCAACATGCCCGACCAGATCCGGTGGATGTCGATCCCATCAGGCGACATCAACGGGAGGGAGCCGACGTTTGCGTTTGTACTGTCCACCCGCCAGGGCGCTGAGCTTCACAACCGTCTGGTTCGCGCAACCACTCCCATCAGGATGCGCGCGCGGGTCGATGCAGGCTTTACGTCTACCGAAGGTACGAAACCCTGGCAGGTGATGGTTGAGGGATTCATCCGCGGAACCAGCCCAGGTGCGCAGGACATCGTGCTCACCGGCCACATGCAGGAAGGGATGCAGAGCGCGAACGACGACGCGAGCGGAACGGCGAGCATACTCGAAATTGCGCGCGCCTTGAACACGCTGATCAACGAAGGACGGATTCCGAGACCACGCCGCAGTCTTCGCTTCTGGTGGGCGACGGAGATCTCGAGCGAGCGCCAGTACTTTGCCGACAATCCGGAAGCTCCGAAGCGGCTGTGGGTGAACATCAATCAGGATATGGTCGGGGCGGATCAGTCCCAGGACATCATGCGAAAGCAGGGAATCACCCGCGTGCCCGCTTCACGCTTCCATTTCCTGAACGACGTCGCCGAAGCGGTGATCGAGTACATGGTCAGTGGCAACACGTTCGAGCTGGCACAGCCGCAGGCGGGAATCACGCAGGTCTATCCGCGGCCCCACCTGTCGCATCTCGGGACACGGCAGCGGTATAACGCCGGGATGATTTTCTTCCACAACAACACCGATCACATGACGTTCAATGAAGCGCCCATCGGTGTTCCGGCGATCACCTTCACGAACATGCCGGACAGGTTCATCCATTCAGCCGACGACGATCTCGAAACGCTCGATCGGACCCAGCTCGGCCGCAATGCGACCTCAGCAGCCCTGATTGCTTATACGATGGCCAGTGCCGATCCATCTCGCGCACCGATTCTCGCAGCCGAAACCGCCGGCCGCGGCGCTGAACGAATGGGTCGCAACCTCCGGCTTGGCCTCGGCTGGATTTCGCGGAATCAGAATCGGGAAATGGCTTACTACGAAGCCATCGACCAGGTCCGCTACGCTGCCGAGAGGGAGCGGAGTGCCGCCTCCTCGATTGCGCAGATTGACCCGGCCGCGGCGGCGCTTTCCACATCCATTTCTGCCTCGATCGGACAACGGGAAGCACAGGCGATAAGAGAAATCGACAGCCACTATCGGCTCGTCGCTGGCCGCGCCCCTCCGCCCAGCAGGCCGCAAAGTGCAACACAGCAGGCATTGGCGGCATTGCGACCGGCGATCGGAGCGGGCCCCCGCGAATTCCTCGAAGGGCGTGCACATATCGCTGGCGTACCCGGACTCCACAGCCTGATGGCCTTCGAGGTGATCAACTACGTCAATGGGCGGCGGAGCGGACTCGACATTTACCGACATGTCGCCGCCGAAGCGCGTGAAGCGGGCGAGCACTACTTCGGAGTTGTCACTCCTGAAGCTGTCCTCACCTATCTCAACAATGCGATCACGTCAGGTATGGTGAGAAAATGAAAGTCGATGTCACCACCGAAATTGTAATCGACAGGCCCAGGAGCAAGGTCGCAAAGTTCGCCGCGAACCCGGCCAACGCTCCGCGGTGGTATGCGAACATAGAGAGTGTCGAGTGGAAGAGCACGCATCGAGTCGCAGCAGGGTCCCGGATCGCTTTCGTTGCGAGCTTCCTCGGCAAGCGCATTTCGTATACGTACGAAATCGTAGAGCTCGTGCCACTCGAGCGACTCGTAATGCGAACCGCTGAAGGCCCCTTCCCGATGGAGACGACCTACACCTGGGAAGCGCTCTCGCCGCGGTCGACCCGGATGACATTGCGAAACCGCGGTACGCCCGCGGGTTTTGCAAAATTCGCCGGTCCAATGATGGGACGGTCAATCCGAAAGGCGACCGAAAAAGATCTCACGGCGCTGAAGGAGCTTCTCGAGTCCACTTGATCACGGGCCGCGGAGCATGCCAGCGCGGCCGTTTCCCTGCCGCTTACGCGGCTCGCATCACCCGGTACCGCGCAGTCGCGATCTGAAGCACTCCGAACGCAATGAGTCCGGTAGCCACCATGATGAAAAGCAGTATGCCGGCAGGACCGTTCGCAATCGCGTCCAGGGAATCGTCGATTCCTCCGGCCGACGATGGGTCATAGTTCCATCCAGCCCGGGCGAGGAGCAGTCCAACTGTTCCGAAAACCATGGCACGCGCACCAACACCGAAACCGCCGAGTCGCTCGACGAGCGTTCTCGTCGTGCTTCCCGCAGATGAGAGATTGAGCCGCTTGAGAAACTTGCGGGTTACCGCGCGGTAGAGCTGATAGAGTGCATAACCGACAATCCCGAGTCCTGCACCGACCACGATAAATCTCCCGGCCGGCAGCGAGAGGGCCTTGTTCGTCAGCGATCGTGCATGATCGGTGCTCTCTGCGTACCCTTGGGCGAGATATCGCAATGTCCAGACTCCGAGGGCGCCATATGCTGCGCCGCGAATTGCGTCGCCGAGACGCAGCAACAGACTCGATGGCTCATCACCCCTCCTCTCTGCGTCGGTCATGGCACTGACGAGACGCCACGCTGCATAGCCCAGCAGGCCCACTGCGACGACGATCAGCGCAATTCGTCCGAATGGTGCTGCTCCGATCTCGCGAATTGCGCCCTGGCTATCGGTTGTCTTGCCACCACTGCCAATAGCCGCCCGGGTCGCGAGAATGCCCATCACGACATATACGAGCCCCTTCGCGGCGTAACCGAGGCGCCCGAACCGGACAATCCATTTTGCGCCCTCCTCGGTGACCGGCGACTCAGCTGATGCGGATGTCATGGTGCCAATAAACGCAATGACCATTCCGGCGCGGTAACCCGGGTTTGGAAGCTCGTCCGAATGAAGTCACGCGCTGTCATCGAGATTCGTAAAAGCCGCTACCGCGTCGCGGGCGGCTTGTACTGCCGTATACCGCGGATCGAAGCCAAGCACACGCTGCGCTTTGTCGATGCTGGCGAATGGCGAATGCAGGATATGGTCGCGCGTCAACGCACGGGCAGTCGCGCCGACGGTCTTCTGCCATTCGACCATTGGAAGATATTCGAGGTTCGCCTCGCGGCCCCACCACGCGGCGGCGGCCTCGGCGTACGATCGCAGCGTAACGGGATTGAGCGACGCAACGTGAAATGATTCCCCAATCGACGCGGTCGGCTTGTCGAGAGCGAGAGCAAATGCCTGCGCGACATCATCTGCGTGGACATGCTGAAGAGTCGCTTCGCCGCGGTCGGGCAGTGTAACGACATCACCGCGGGAAAGGCGCGCGAACACGTCGCGGTCGAGATTGCCCGCCGGGTTTATCGGATCCCATCCGGGACCAGTGATATGACCGGGATGTAGAACTGTCGCGGGGAAGCCCTCGCTTCCTTTTTCGAGAAGGAAGCTCTCGATCCGGGCCTTGCGTATTCCGTAATCGCCGAACGGCTCGCGCGCTACAGTCTCGTCGTATGGCCGCGATCGCGGCACGCCATGTACCCACAGGGTTCCGCAGTGAATGAAGTGCTCGACCCTCCCGTCCAGAGCGTCCACGAGAGGTACAGCGGATTCCGGATGAAAGCAGATCAGGTCTACAACCGCATCGGGCCGAAGGGCCGCGATCCGTCTACCGAAGGACCCTTCCTGTTCACTCTGTTCGCGGTCGATCGTGACATGGCGCACGTCCGACCATTCGTCGAAGTCGCGGTACGGTCGACGCGCCCCGCGCGAAACCGCGACTACCTCGTGCCCTCGCCGCACCAGTCCGGGAATGAGCCATGTCCCGATATGTCCTGTGGCGCCGATCACAATCACCCTCACGATCAGCAGTCCCACCGGGCGGTGGTCAACGCGCGTCCGAGAGGTTGGACATTGCTCTTCCGCGGCCAGCCAACGGTACGACATAGGCCGAAGCAGCGAGCAAAGTCGCGGTCAACGCGATAGCTTCCCCTGAGGTCAATCGCCCCGAAATTCGCATTCCCGACCCCTCAAGCCTCAAAGCACATGGAAAATTCCGAGAACACAACGGCCCACAGGTGGGGTAGCCCGCTCACAGCTAAAGAGAAGAACGCCGCTCAAAGGGCCGTGAACGCGCTGCTCGATGCGCTTGCGCCCGAGCGGGTGCTCAAGCGTGCCGACGTGACGCGGGGTCCAATCGAACAGCACCGCACGCCCAGTGGGTGCGTTCTTCAGGGGCAGGGCGCCGCAGTAAGCGTATCATGGTTTGTGGATTCGCGATCACAGGCGACCCTGGGGGAGCTCCATGTGAATGTATGGCGGGGCGTCGTGTCTCGGGGCGGAAGCTCATACCGGAAGCCTGAAAGCGCCACCGTCGTGTCGGAGCTCGTGCTCGTACCGATCGCGAAGCCCTCGGATGACTGCATCTGGCGCGCATCGAATGGAACGGAGTACGACACCGCGGCTCTGGCGGCGCATTGTGTCGCATTGCTGCAGGAGCAGATCGCGGCCGTGGGCTGAACAGGCACGACGGCGGTTCAACCCAACGAGCCACGCGTCACGCCTTCATCTTCGTCAGCTCCCTGATTTTTGCCCGCAGCTCTTTCTCCCGGGGAGCGTTGTGCGATCGTTCAGCGGCTCGCGCCGCCCCCACGAGGGCGCGATAGCGGTTAGGCTCCTTGGCCAGCGTCTTCTCATATTCGGCCAGGGCGTCGGACGGCTTCCCCAGCGCCAGGAGCATGTCGCCGAGGAGCTCTCGAGCGGGCGCGAGAGGCCCGGGCGTAACAGCGTTCTTCTCCGTCGCGTCCTCGCGACTGGCTGCTGCTGTCATCCGCGCGAGCGCAGTGTCCTTTCGCCCCTCGGCGAGATCGAGCCAGGCCTGAGCAGCGAGATGCTGGATAGCGACCTGCTCGCTCCAGTATGGCTCCTTCGCGGCGAGGCGGTCGCGGATCGCGGCCAGTGAGTCGATCGCTGTGCGCGCGATGGCCGGATTTCCCATTCTCGATGCTCCCAGCGCGCGCGCGAAGTAGGTCATTGCCTCGGTCCATGGGAAATCGCTGTGCTTCGGCTCGAGCGCTGCAGCTTCCGGCCACGCTTCACGCTCGAGCGCGTATCTCGCGGGAATTGCGGCGAGCGCGAACACTCCGGCCGAGCCCGGGGCAGCGCCGGTCACCGCGTTTACGTCGAAGCGCGCGGCTAGGCCGGGCAGCCGATCGACGATCGCCTTTGCTTCAGCTGGCTGGCGCATCTGCAGATAGGCATACATCGAATAATCGAGCGCGTGGAGCGCCTCGGCGATCGAGCTTGTGCCGAGAGCGATGTCCACGGAACGGCGATTCGCGGCGACCGACTCACGCCACAGTCCCGTCCGCGTAAAGATATGCGAAGGCATGTGCTGAGCATGCGCGGCAGATGGAGCGATCGATGCATATCCGCGCGCAGCTTCTGATGCCTCGGCCGCAAGCGCAGGGTAGTCATAGGTATGGATGATGTAGTGCGCGAGGCCGGGATGATCAGGCTGGCTCTTCCACAGCGGCGCGAGGATACTGCCCGCC
>DATAIM010000006.1:0-3913 GCA_036262655.1 Gemmatimonadaceae bacterium
GGACGAACGATTCTCATCATGCCGATCCCCCCGTGAAAACTGGAAAGCCTTGCCGTGCGACCAATGGCTCGCTCTCAGCCGGACGTGTGCACGGCTGATGGAGCAAGGGATTTGTCGCCGAAAGGCAATGAATGTGTATGGAAAATGAGGGGGGGTACCCAGCCGCGCAAGGTATTTGTTGCGGGCACGCCCTACCCGAAGAAGCCGCTCCGGCGCTCAGCGGTTGGAAGCGGCGTTCTCGAGACGGAAAACGAAGGGGAGCTGAAGGAGCTGCCGAACCGGCCGGGACCTGAGAGTCGCAACCCGGAACTTCGCGGTAGCCAGGGCCTGCTGGACCGCATTCGTAAATAGAGGGTGCGTAGACGAGACGAGAATCACCGACTCGCTGTCGAGCGTTCCATCCACATTCACCACGAGCTCCACAACCACCCGTCCCGGAACCCCCTCCTGGCGCAGCGAATCGGGGTATACCGGCGATGCGGTACCCGGCACGAGAGCAGCCGGTGTGTCGACCTGGTCAAGGGTAAATACCGACATGGATGATACAAGGCTGTCGAGCTCCCTGGATCGGCTGTTCGCCGCAACAGCGGGCCGCGCCTTCGGGCGATAGGGCCGCGACCATATCGCAACGACACCGCATCTCTCTCCTCCCCGTCCGGTGACGAACTGGGGGGGAATGCTCGCCAGTCCGGAATAGATCTCGATGCCCTCGACAGTCGACAGATCGAACATGTCGAGATCGACAACGCCGGCGCTCGCCGCGAACCCGTCGACGAATACAAGCGGCGGGCACGAAGCGCCACGCAGCGTGATCGTGCTGCCACCGCCTCGCAGTGTGCGCATCCTGACGCCAGGCACGCTGCGCATGACGTCGATGAATCGATATGACTGCAGATGCTCGAGCTTGTCCCTCGTTATGAAGTGCCCGACGCCTTTGGAGCTGCGCTCCTTGAAACCACTCAAGCGGGCGTCGAATACCTGTCTTGGCTCGTGTACCTCGACGACCGGCAGATAATCCGGCGCCGGCGACAGCCTGAGCTCGACGTCGGCAGTACTGCCGGCAGGAAACACAATCGTGGAAACTGATGGGATGTACCCCAGTCGTCGCGCCCTCAGCTCGACCTTCCCGAAAGCAACGTCGGAGAGATGGAAGCGACCGGTCGAATCCGTCAGTGTGCGATTCTCGGATCCGACGACAGAAACCTCGACGTAGCCAACCGGAGCGCCGACGGAATCCCGAACGACTCCTTTCACTACTCCGCGAAGTGCCTGCGCATCCGCGCGGGGGGCAGCGAGGCCACCCGCGATCAGCAGTGTGGCCAGAGCTGGAAGTATTTTGTGAAGCGCCGATGAAACCCCAGTGCGCACGGCTTCTCCGCGACATCTGCACGGGCAGCATGCCCGCACCCGATTTCAGGTCTAAGTAACGCAGCCGGCGCAGCGCCCGTCAAGAACGAGACCGGATGCGTCCACAGCCGAGCTACACCTTGGACACCAGCAGGACGGTCATGGTTTCAGCTTGACACCGGAACTTCCCGATGATACTCGTGTTCGACCTAGCTGGCTCACGGCATTCGCCCACAACTAATCCGTACACCCATGACTCTAAAACCTTTTTGTGCGGCCTTGCTCGCTCTCGAATTCGCCGCCTGCGCGACCACGAAACCGGTCAGCGAAGCAGGCGCGCCGACGCCGTCGGCGACGGCTGCAACCGGAACCGCCGCTGCGCCCAGCGACGGGCCAGTCCGCTGGACGGGATCGCTGCAGCCGATGCAGCAGCGGACCGGGGGCCTTGGCCCCACTGGACAGAACAAGGCATTCGGCAACGTATCCCTCACTTCGAGGGGTCCCGAGCGCACCGCGGTATCCATCTCCCTCTCTACGCCCCTTCAGAGCTCTACCGCCCTCAGCTGGGCAGTGCTTCCGGGACGTTGCGGGACGGGAAGCCTGCCAATTGCCGGCATCGAAAGGTTTCCGGTAATCGAAGTCGGAGCAAATGGACGCGGACAGCTCGAAAGCGAGATGTCACTCGGCCTTCCGACATCGGGCACGTATCACGTAAACATCTATTGGGGGTCGGGATCTCAGCTGAGCGACGTGATGACGTGCGCAAATCTTAGAAAGAGTTGACAGACGGCACACCTCGCTTCCTGTCGCTGCCGCCCCGCTGGAGATAGCAGATCGACACCACAGGATGCACAACGAAAAAGGCGCAGAGAGAAATTTCTCTCTGCGCCTTTTTTTTGTCTCTGTTCACTCATGCGTGGCAGGCCGCGCTTCGCGCGGTCTGCCGTCTGTTGTCTGTCGCTTATTACTCGTATTTCGCAGTGAGAGTGACGCCAGAGTACGGGTCGAAAAGCCAGAGGCCGATATAGTACGTTCCCTTCGCGGGGTTGTTGATAACGCACGTCTCGTTCGTGCTCGCTCCGCCTGAATAGCAGTCGGCTGTCACTGCAAAGGTGGTGTTATTCGTGGTTGGCAATGCTCCCTTTCTGACAAGGAGATCGAGGTCGAGGTTGTTCGGACCGGTGGTTGTGACGGTGAGCTTCGTCTTGCCAGCTGGCACCGTAATCCGATACATGGTGAGGCTCAGGAATGCTCCATTGCTGGAGACCACGATGGGAACATTGTTCTGCAGCAGAATGCTCGGGAAGACAGGAAGAACATTGATGTTAGCCGAGAGCTTCTGCGACGGATCTGCCACCTGCGTTGCGGTGACAGCGGTAAAGCCAACCGCCAGACTGGTTACCAGCCCTGTAGCACTGACCGTGGCGACGGCCGGGTTGCTGCTCTCCCACGTCACTGGCACCGGACTCGTGCCAACCTGTGCGGTGAGCTGTTCAGTGCCGCCAAGATCGATCCCGGTGAAGATCGGGCTGACGGTAAAGCGCTGCTCAGGTGCGATCGAGGTAGGATCGTCCTTCTCGCAACCCATGACAAGGGCAGCGAGCAATACGCTGGTAATACGGATAACACTGCGATGAGTCATATGGAGGGGGCTCCGCGTTGAGCGTGCATCTACGTGCCGTGGCCGACTGTCGGTCACGGGAGTGGAGGCGTTGCGTCTGATACGGCAAAAGTAGGGTCGTTCACGCGGCGCCACAACCCACAAGTTTACAGGCCGGCGGAACGGGGACCTGGGGGATGCTCATCCCGGGACGTCGAGACGTGTGCTGCATTAGTGCCTTGTCACGACGGAGATTACCCCGCCCATGTTGCCCGCGCCGAACTTAGTGGTGGCCTCCCACGACCGGTAAAGCCGTATCGCGACGACATGGCTTGCCGGGATGGACTTGAGAGTCAGGAGCGGGCCGAACTCCTGGTCGTCGAGGTAAACTGTCGGGAGCGACGAGGATGTGCTGTCGCGAAGGAGGGTCGTCTTTCCCCGGGAGGTCAGGAAATTCCCCCGCAGCAGCTTGACCGCATCGTATGCCGTAGCGGCATGTGAAGCGACGATTTCGTCTTCCGTTATCAGCGCATTGTCCTGATCACTCTGCGAACTGGCGGATGCGTGTACACACGCGCCAACGGCAAATGCGACCAAGAAAGTGGCGAGCCGAGCCAGACGCATTGCATCTCCGCAATGTCGGGAAATGAAAGCTTAGGGCGGGGACAGGATTACGCCAGTCTCCTGTCCTGGAACATTCGGGACGAAATAAGAATGGCCCCGGAACTCCGGGGCCATTCGGGCAAACCTCTGCCAAGCTCGTGCTAGTTGCAGACTGGCGTGATGTTGCCGCCGCGCTGGTCGGCCTCGTTCTGCGGAATCGGAAGCGCCTTCAGATAGATATCTCCCGACCGCTCGGCCTTGAAGAACGGCGCACGCAGAAGCCCGTAGGCTCGCAGATCGACCAGACGATGAGCGCTCTCGAACAGCAAGGAGTAGCGCTTCTCGATCAGGATTCTGCTGATC
>DATAIM010000007.1:0-4033 GCA_036262655.1 Gemmatimonadaceae bacterium
AGAAAACCAGAGGGGAAGCCGGCAAGTGGGAAGGCGTCATCGCCAATGTCCAGCGGAGATACAACGAGACAGAGTCGGATTCGATTCGGATCCAGCTCGACGAGTACATGCAGGCGCGGCCGTGTACGACGTGTGAGGGCCGGCGCCTCAAAGCCGAGTCACTGGCGGTGACGATCGCAGACAGGAACGTCGGCGAAGTCACCGAGATGCCGATCAGCGGCGCACTGAATTTCTTCGACTCCGTTCCGCTCCGCGACAACGGAAGTCCCGGCCTCGACGCAGATATCGCAGGACCGATTCTCAAGGAAGTGCGTGAGCGCCTTCGCTTTCTCAACGATGTAGGTCTCGACTATCTCACGCTCGGACGTTCGGCGGAATCGCTGTCGGGCGGTGAAGCACAGCGCATCCGCCTTGCCACCCAGATCGGATCGCGACTCGTCGGCGTCCTCTACATCCTCGACGAGCCGTCGATCGGATTACACCAGCGCGACAACGCACGGCTGCTGTCGACGTTGCGTCAGCTTCGCGATCTTGGAAACACCGTCATCGTCGTCGAGCACGATGAGGAGACAATGCTCGAAGCCGATCATCTGATCGATCTCGGTCCGGGAGCCGGAAAGCACGGCGGGCTCGTAGTCGCCGAGGGAAGCGTTGACGATGTCAAGCATCATCCAGCGTCCATTACGGGCAAGTATCTCCGGGGCGAGATCGCAATCGAGATCCCGGCCGAGCGCCGGCCCGCCGACCGCGCGCGAATGATCCGCGTCCTTGGCGCTCGAGAGCATAACCTGCGCAACATCGACGTCGACATTCCTCTCGGACTTTTCGTCGCCGTTACAGGCGTATCAGGGTCGGGGAAGTCGACGCTGATCGAGGACATTCTTCACAACTCGATGGCGCGACACTTCTACCGCGCGCGTGTCGTTCCCGGCGCACATGATCGCATCACTGGTCTCGAGCACATCGACAAGGTGATCGACATCGACCAGAGCCCGATCGGACGGACGCCGCGTTCAAATCCGGCGACATATACCGGACTCTTCACGCCGATTCGCGAGCTGTTTGCGGAGATGCCCGAGGCGAAGATTCGCGGATACGGGCCTGGGCGGTTTTCCTTCAACGTGAAGGGCGGCCGCTGCGAAGCGTGTGAAGGAGATGGCCTCGTAAAGATCGAGATGCACTTTCTTCCCGATGTCTACGTTCCCTGTGACGTATGCAAGGGAAAGCGATACAACCGTGAGACCCTCGAGGTGCGCTTCAGGGGTCTCAGCATCGCGGATGTTCTCGACCTCACCGTCGAGGATGCGCTCGCTTTCTTCGAGAACCAGCCGCGCATCTATCAGAAACTCCACACGCTCAACGACGTTGGCCTGGGATACATCCATCTTGGACAGAGTGCGACAACTCTTTCAGGCGGGGAGGCACAACGCGTAAAGCTTGCGACGGAGCTCTCGAAGCGCGACACGGGGCGAACCTTCTATATCCTCGACGAGCCCACAACAGGGCTGCATTTTGAGGACGTCAGGATGCTGCTCGATGTTCTCCACCGCCTTGTTGCGAGGGGAAACACGGTTCTCGTCATCGAGCACAACCTGGACGTGATCAAGACCGCCGACTGGATTGTGGATCTGGGCCCCGATGGCGGGTTGCGCGGTGGCGCAGTCGTCGCCAGTGGCACGCCCGAGCAGGTGGCACAGGTGAGTGACTCCTACACCGGGCAGTTCCTGCGTCCTCTGCTCGGCAGGCAGCTGCGGCGGAAGGCCGGCTGAGGGCGGAGGCCCGTCTATATGGTATCTCTCCTCGACATCATCGGCCCCGTAATGGTCGGCCCATCCTCCAGTCACACAGCGGGCGCGTGCCGCCTCGGCCTGCTTGGACGCGGGCTTGTGAGCGGTACGCCGCAATCAGCGCTGCTCGAGCTCCACGGATCGTTTGCGCGCACGGGGGAAGGCCACGGAACCGACAAGGCGCTGGTCGCCGGTCTCCTCGGGTTCAGGCCCGACGACGAGCGCATACGCACGGCGCTTCAAATCGCCGAGCAGGAGGGCCTGGACTACCGGTTCGAGAAGACTACGCTCTCCGACTCCAGCCATCCGAACACCGTTCGCATGTCGCTCGAGCGCAGCGACATCAAGGCTACTCTTGTCGGCTCATCGCTCGGCGCAGGGAGAGTCCTCGTCACGGAGATAGATGGGTACCCCGTCGAAGTTACGGGTAGCTTCCACACTATCGCGCTCGTCGCCGAAGATAAAAAAGGATCGATCGCGCGAATCACGGGGCTGCTGGCCGACCACGACATCAACATTGCGACCCTTCGCCTGACGCGAAAGCAGAAAGGGGGTGATGCGTTCATGGTGATCGAGTGCGATGAGGCGCCGGGAGAGGGAGTTCGCGACGAGATCCGGTCGCTCGACTGGGTGCGATGGGCGCGTCGTCTCGACAAAGTGAGTGGGGCCTGATGTACAGGTCGCTGGCCGATGCAATTCGCGACGCCGAGTCACAGGGAAGAACTCTTTCTCACGTTGCTCTCGCACTCGAAGCGCAGGATCAGGGAAAGTCGGTCGAAGAAATAAGGATGTCGCTCGCTCGCGCAATGGAAGTGATGCGCGGTGCTATCGGCGATGGGTTGACCGGCGACCTCAAGTCGGCATCCGGCCTGGTAGGCGGCGATGCGGCGAAGCTCAAGGTGCATGCGAACGGCCCGCTCGCTGACACTCCGTTCAGGGAAATTCTCGCACGGGCGCTCGCGGTCCAGGAAGTAAATGCCGCGATGGGTGTCATCGTTGCGGCCCCAACTGCCGGCGGTGCAGGAACCCTTCCGGCTGTTCTTACCGGCCTTGCATCGGCTAAGGGAATTCCGGATGAGCGGTTGATAGATGCTCTGGGAACCGCTGGGCTCATCGGCGCGGTTATAGCCGAAAGGGCGTCGTTGTCAGGAGCGGAGGGTGGCTGTCAGGCGGAAACGGGAGCGGGAGCCGCCATGGCTGCCGGAGCCGCGACGGAAATGCTGGGCGGAACCCCGTCCCAGGTGGGCCATGCAGTCGCGCTAACGATGCAGGGAATGCTCGGCCTGGTATGCGATCCGCTCGGAGGACTGGTCGAGCTTCCCTGCGTGTTCAGAAACGCCACCGGAGCGGCCATTGCTCTCGCCGGCATCGAGATGGCGATGGCGGGAATCACATTCGCCATTCCCGCCGATGAAGTGATCGACGTCATGGGCGAGATTGGAAGGGAAATGGACGTGCGGTACCGTGAAACGGCCGGAGGTGGACTTGCCGCTACGCCGACGGGGCGTCGTCTCGCGAAGGAGCGACTCTACCAGATTCGACGGTCGTGAAACCCTGCAATCTGGAAGCCGTTCATCATATAAGGTATCTTGGCGAACGCTGGTCAATACGAGGTATTAACGGAATATGAGCATTTTCGACCGCATAGCCCGGCTGTTCAGGGCCAATGTCAATGACATGATCTCTGCGGCTGAGCAGCCGGAGAAGATGTTGAACCAGATCATCATCGACATGCGCTCACAGCTGGTGAAGGCGAAGCAGCAGGTCGCTGCCGCCATTGCCGATGAGAAGCGCCTGCAGGATCAGACGGCTCAGGAGCTGCGCGAAGCAGAAGAGTGGGAGCATCGGGCAATGCTTGCGGTAAAGGAAGGTCGCGACGATCTCGCGAAGCAGGCGCTGATGCGCCGTGGGGAGCACGTCTCGCGGGGATCGCAGATGCAGCTCACGTGGGAGGCCCACAAGCAGGAGACCGAGCGGCTGAAGGAATCCCTCCGCGGTCTCAACGACAACATCGAAGAGGCATCGCGGAAGAAGAATCTTCTCCTCGCGAAGCAGCGTCGTGCCGAGGCTCAGAAGCGCATTTCGGAGACAATGTCGTCGATCTCCGAGAAGTCGGCTTTCGAGGCCTTTGCCAGGATGGAAGAGAAGATCGACCAGAACGAGCGGCAGATCCGCGCACATGTCGAGATCAACGAGGAGTTCTCCGGCGACAGGCTGGCTAACGACTTCAAGAGGCTGGAATCGGC
>DATAIM010000008.1:0-5220 GCA_036262655.1 Gemmatimonadaceae bacterium
CACGATATCGGATGGCATGTCCGCCATGGGGATGTAGAGTCGGCGGAGCGGGTGCTCCGGGAGATCGCCGAGATGAGTGTGGATGAGCTGCGGGAGATGGGACGAAGGGCTCGCAAGGTAATGGCCGAACGCGGAGGTAAGCAGAGGTCAGTCGAGCGGGTCTGCGACGTGCTGGAGCGCGGAGTTTGACGGGTTACGCCGCGCGCGATCCCGGCACGGTCGTGATCACCGGAGCGAATGGGTTCATCGGAAGGCATCTCTCACGCAGCCTCGCCGCGCGCGGCATCCGTGTTCGGGGAATTACGCGTTCGCAACAGGGAGTTCCCGTTGGCGGGGTCGAAACCGTGCTGGCGAAAGACCTTCACGACAGGGGTGCAATTCGCAGCGCGCTCACCGGTGCTACGACCGTTGTCCACCTGGCGGCGCGTGTTCACGCGAAAAACGAAGGCACTGATGGCGCCTCGGAGTGCCGACGGATAAACGTCGAGGGCACGCGACTCGTTCTCGAGGAAGCGGCAAATGCGGGCGCGACGGGCTTCCTGTTCGTCAGCTCCGTAAAGGCGGTTGCGGGCGAGAGCGACCGCGTTCTCACGGAAGACACCCCGCCGCAGCCGGTAGACCCATACGGAGAGAGCAAGCTCGAGGCAGAGCGGCTCGTGAGAGTCATTGCGGCGCGAGAAGGCATTCACGCGCCGATTCTCAGACTGCCGAATGTCTACGGGCCCGGAATGAAGGCCAACATGGTGCTTCTCTTCAAGGCAGTGGAAAAAGGTGTCCCGATGCCCTTCGCATCGCTGAAGAACCGTCGGAGCTTCGCCTACATCGACAATGCGGTCGCGGCGATCGAAGGCCTGATGACGAGCCCGGCCGCTTCCGACGCGACCGTGTATGTGAGTGATGAAGAGGATGTTTCGACCGAATCACTGGTACGTCACATCGCGCGCGCAATGCAGAAGCCGGCGCGATTGTTTTCGGTCCCGTCCGCCATCCTGAAGGGTGCAACCGCAACCGGGGACTTGCTCTCGCGATTTGCCCGGTTCCATCTTATGGGCGATTCACTCGCGGCGGTGCTCGGCTCGCTCTTCGTTGACACCACGAGCCTCCGGGAGACGACCGGCTACACGCCGATTACATCAGTTGAAACAGGGATGGCCCGGACCGCTGAATGGTACAAATCCCGTTCGCAAGCGATAAGCTCGTGATGGAACAGCTCGTGTTCCTCGCGGCAGCCGCGATACTGAGCTGGCTGCTCGCGAGTCGAGTGCGTCTCTACGCGCTCGACAGGCTCCTCGACATACCCAACGAGCGCAGCTCGCACTCGTCCCCCACACCCCGAGGCGGCGGCCTCGCGATCGCCGTGACCGCGCTGGGAGGAATCATCATCGCCGCGATGCTCGGCTGGCTCGACTGGGACCGAGCGATCGCTCTCGCAGGTGGAGGAGCCATGATCGCAACCGTCGGATGGATAGACGATCATCGCGACCTTCCGGCGCTCACGCGGTTCGCCGTTCAGTTTCTCTCGGCAGGATGGGCAATGTTCTGGCTTGGAGGGCTTCCGTCGCTCAGCGTCGGGTTTGCCAGTCTCACGCTCGGCCTCTTCGGCACGGTCCTGGGGGTCGTCGGAATTGTGTGGGCAATCAACCTTTACAACTTTGTCGACGGCATCGATGGTCTCGCTGCCGGAGAGGCCCTGAGCACCGGCGTGATCGGCGGATTGATTCTTCTCGCGATGGGGCAGGGCGGGCTCGCGCTTGTCTCGTTTCTTATAGCGGCTGCGAATGCGGGATTCCTTCCGCTGAACTGGGCGCCAGCGAAACTCTTCATGGGTGATGTCGGCAGCGGAATGCTCGGGTATCTGTTCGCTGTTCTGGCGATCGCGTCCGAGAACGCGGCAGCTGTGCCCCTGCTGCTATGGGTGCTCTTGCTCGGCGCCTTTGTGTTCGATGCGACAGTGACACTTTGCCGGCGTATCGCACATGGCGAGCGCTGGTATCACGCGCACCACAGTCACGCCTACCAGCGAATGGTTCAGGCGGGACGGAGTCACGCTCAGGTGAGCGCCACGATCCTCATCATAAATCTTGCACTCGCCATCCTGGCGATCGTCGCGTGGCTTCGGCCGACCCTCTTCCTCATCGCAATCGGTGCGGGCGCCGTGCTGCTCAGCATCGTGTATCTCTCGGTCGAGCGCATTCGCCCAATGCACGCACAGTCACGCGGTTGAGCGTGACCGGCACCGAGCTGACGACGATGGCGAGGGGTCAGCTGCGAGGGCCGCTGATTCGAGGAGCAGGGCGCGTTGAAGGTCCGCGCGAAGAAACATCGCTCCTTGCATTCCTCAGCATCATCCTGGCGCACCGCCGTGTGGTAACGCTCTGCGCGCTCGGAGGGATGACACTCTTCGGGATCATGGCGGCGGCGCAGGCCAACCGATACTTGTCCAGGGCGTCATTCATGGTGCAGGGAAGCCATGCACCCGCGCAGCTTTCCGGTGCCGCGGCCGCCCTGGGCTTGAGCCTCTCCGCCTCTGCGGATTTCGGCCAGTCAATTGTTTTCTATTCGGATCTCGTCAAGGCGAAAACCATCCTGGTGGCTGTCGCGTCGAGAACGTATCAGACGGTGGACAGCAAGGGCGCGAGGCGGCCACTCGCTCAGATCTTCGGGATCAAGGCAAAGACCCCGCACGCCGCGGCTATTCTCGCGGCGGGCCGATTGTTCCCGGTTGTATCCTCGACGATCTATTCGCGAAGCGGCATGGTCGGTATCGCCGTCCAGGCAACCGATCCTCTCCTCGCCCAGCAGCTCGCGACGAACATCCTGGACGAGGTGGATCAGTACTCGAAGGTAAGGCGGCGTGCGCAGGCCGTGCAGGAGCGAAATTTTATCGAAGGTCTCGCAGGAGAAGCCCGGGGACGGCTCGCAACGGCGGAACAGGCGGTGAGCAGATTCCAGGTGGAGAATCGCGAGTATCGCGATGCGCCGCAGCTTGCAATGGAGAACGACCGTCTTCAGCGCGAAGTGGCGATGCGGCAGCAGATCTACACGTCGCTGATGCAGGCACTCGATCAGGCAAAGATCGAGGAGGTACGGGACCCGGCCGCGATCAGCGTAGTCGAAACCGCGGATCTCCCGGCAGATCCGCAGAGAACGACGGCATTGCGAAAGACGCTTTTAGGTCTGAGCGTCGGACTGCTCGTCGGTATCGTCTTCGCTTTCCTGCTACAGCGGCTGGGGGAGCGCCAGCAGGGGCGTACGGAAGTGTTTGCGCGCTTCGTGGCGACCCTGCGGCCATCTGTGCGATAGCGGCAGAGAGCCACCAAAAACCCCGCTAGAATCCCTGCCGCACGATGAGCGCGAGATTCAGGTTGTTCTTGTCGCTGGCGAAATAGCGGTTCAGCTCGGACACTACCGCGGCGCGCCCGGTTATGTCGAATGGCCCAACGAACCGCGTCGCTTCGAGCCCCAGCGAATACTGAATGTCTGTCGGCTTGGGGAACGGTGGTCCAGTGTAGTAATCAGCTGTGCGGGTCGTACGCTCCCCCATCGATACGCGCGACACAAATCCGGTGAGTCTTCCTGCCGGAGTAAAGCGCTCGACCGCAAGCTGTTGGGCCGAGCCACTCCCGGGGCCGACGTTTGCGCCCAGCATCTGGCCGCGGTAGGTGTGGCCCTGCGCGAGTGGCTGATGGAGATAGATCAACCCCTCGCCGCGAGTCCGGGTGCCGGCTGGTGCCTCGTACGTGAAAACCTCAGCACGTACCGCATTCATTCTCTGACCTTTCAGCCACGCTTTTCGGAAGCCGACGTTCAACGTGGCCGAGTGGTCCGGCTGAAGGAGAAAGTCCCTCTTGTCGGCACTGAAGTCTTCGCGCCCGTACTCCCCGTAGACCTCGGCGCCGCTGCCTGGTGGAGCCCAGCGAAAGAAAACTGACGCGAGCTGGTTCTGCTGGAGACTTCTGTCGTCCCCAAAAACGGTATCGCCCTCGTTACGAAGCCGGTTCTTCAGGAAATTCTGCAATGGAAGGCGAAGGTCACTGGCTTTGATTCCGTTGCTGTCGGTCGCGGCGTGAAAGAACCGCGCTCCACCGACCTCGAAACCTGGAATACCGCGTATCTGGAGAGTTCCAACAAGCCCGGCCATGAACCTGACTTTTCCAGGTGACAGGTACGACTGGAAATAATCGTTCCCGCGAACTGACGAATATTTCGATTGGGTGAGGCGTCCGTACACGACCCTCCCATGAGCGTGGCCGAAGCCGATGTTCAGCGGCCTGGCCGTCCCGAAAAAGACGTGTGGATAGCCGCCCGCGTTGTTGCCGAGGATGTACGGAAACACCGTCGTCGGGCCCCACCACTGGCTGGAAGTAGATGCTCCCGCGGTTATACCCACCACATCCACTCTCGCTTCGCTCTCACCCAGATCGATGCGTGTGTACGGCTGCGACCCGAACCGCTGGGGCACATCTATTTCGAATGGAAACTGGCCGTGCGCAAAGCCGAGGTCGCCAACCTGCCCGTTAGGCATGAGCTCGAACTCAGTGTTTTCAGAGCGGAATGCAATCGGCGCGAGGCGCGCCGAGAAGACCGCCCAGCGTACGGCGGCACCCACCTGCGCCCAGCTCGTGAGTCCCTTACCGGCCCATACCGGACCATCGTTCGATCCCCACGGGTAGGATGTGTTGGCAGTGAATCCGATCGTCGGGCGAACAAAATCAAGCCTGAATCCCTTGGTCGAGTCTCTTCCGAAGGCGTAACGGCCGGCCCAGGGATGATTCTCATCCTTTGGGGAGAGGGCGTCGATTTCCGACGGCGAAAATCCCCGAATGCTCCACGGCATCGGAGCGGACTTCCCGACCGTCTGCAGGTATCGGAGGTAACTCTCGAACTGGCCCCCGGCGAACACTTCGCTGGCACCTCCGGCGGTCTGCGCATGAGCGCGCTCGGGAAGAACAGCCGTCAAGCTCGAGACCAGTGTGACGATGGCGCAAGTAAAGCGGACGAGGTTCGTCCCTCGCGGCTCGTTCTTATTCATGCCTGTCAGTGGGTGCGAGAAGTTCGCGGGCGCGGGCGCGATTCCAAACCGTGAGGCGCCGTACTCGTGCGTAAGCACTATATTTACGTTCGCGTACCGTGTGGAGCAAGCGCGCCCGGCGCGCCGCAGCACGAATGCTCCACGGCGTCAATCACACGACACAGCGCTCTTAATGAGTTCATTCCGGA
>DATAIM010000009.1:0-4130 GCA_036262655.1 Gemmatimonadaceae bacterium
ACCGGAACGTCGAAAAATCCCTGAAGCTGATGCTGGTGAAAATCCAGACCGAGAACTCTGTCGGCGCCGGCTGTAACAATCATGTTCGCGACCAGCTTGGCGCCGATTGCCACCCGCGGCTGGTCCTTACGATCCTGCCTCGAGTAGCCGTAATACGGCATGACACATGTGATGCGCGCAGCCGACGCCCGCTTTGCCGCGTCGATCAGGAGCAGCAGCTCCATGATGTTCTCGGCCGGCGGGTTTGTCGGCTGCAGGATAAAGACGTCGTTACCGCGGACGTTTTCGTCTATCCGGACGAAGATTTCGCCGTCAGCAAAACGGGTGATCGTCGTTTTGGCCGGCTCGACGCCGAGACTGTGGGCTATTTCCTTCGAGAGAGCCGGATTGCCGGATCCAACGAGGAGCTTCAACCCGTGACTCGGTACGGAAAGTCCGTCCATTGCCGCGATAGCCTCTGAAGATAAGTAGACCCCGGTCGCAGTTCAATCCGGGCGCGAATCCAGCGATCAGTTGCCCCCGGTGGATTCGAACCACCATTCTCGGATCCAAAGACCGATGTCCTGCCATTGGACGAGGGGGCAGTCGGGTAAAGCTAGCCCACCCTTACAGGCTGAACAACGTCGATGGAAGTTCTCGTAGTCGTGACCTTGGCCCGGTGCTCAGCCGGCACCTTGCCGTAATCCGGCGGCGTGTCGAGGATTGCGAAAAGCGTCGACCCAGACCCTGTCATCTGCGCGAAAATCGCGCGCGAATTCCGGAGACGATCGAGGTACTGCATCAATTCGGGATGATGCGCGGCAACAGCTGCCTCGAAATCATTTCTTGCAATGCGCTGGATCGAGCCCCACGTCGAAAGCTGGAGCGCGTCGATCAGAGAAGGCTCGGGTCCCTCCACGGATACGCCATCCGTATCGGCGCTCGCCAGGGCACTGCGTGGCTGCGCCCGGCGATGCTCGTCGAGCCAGCGGTATGCATCGTTCGTCGAGACCCCGAACGGCGGCGTCAGGAGGAGCACGTCATTTCGCGGCAAGGGCGGCAGGGACAGCAATCGTTCACCGCGCCCCCACGCGAGAGCCATCACCGATTCCGAAGCCAGAAACGGAATGTCGGAGCCCAGCGATGAGGCGAGGGCGAGAATTCCAGCCGGCGCGAGTGGTCTGGGAGAAACAGAATTCAGTGCGCGAAGTACTGCCCCCGCATCGGCACTTCCGCCGCCTAAGCCCGCTCCCACGGGAATCCGCTTCACGAGCTCGATCCGAAAACCGCGCGGCCAGCCGCACTGCGCCGAATACGCCGCCGCGGCCCGGTAGGCGAGATTCGAGGCCGGCTCGCCGAGATCCGCGCCACTCACGGAAATGGAGCGGGCTCCATTCGTCACCTCGATGATGAGGTCATCGGCAAGGTCGATCCGATGGAAGATCGTTTCGAGCGAGTGGTAACCCGAGTCTTCGCGCGCCAGAACGCGAAGATGAAGGTTGAGCTTGGCCTGCGCGGCAATCCGGAGAACCGGGCCGTTCACGCGGCAACCTCGCGGGCACGCTCGACGTCCTTCATGTGAATTCCGAGGCGCGCGAAATACCACACGCCAATTAGCGTTATCGGGATGAAGCTCAGAATGTGAAATCCGATGGCCCAGCTCGTCGCCTTGTCCGCGCTGACTCCATAAACGCCGAGGCCTACTGTCGCGAATTTCTCGAAGAACCCGAAGAATCCGGGCGCGGACGGGAGCGCCACAACGACCGCGATAAGCATCTGAAGGAAAAGGGCTGACGAGTATGGAAGCTCGACGCCGACTGCCTTGAATCCGAGCCAAAAACCCAGCGCGTTCAGGAGCCAGTGGAGAAGTGTCCAGATGAATACGACGCTGAATCGGCGCGGGCTTTTAAGAACGCTCAGGCCTTCGCTGAAATTGATCAACGCGCCTTTGCCACGCTCCTCGAGCGCGGGGGATATGCGTCGCGAGAACAGCTCATACGCGCGCACCACCTGTGCGGGAAAAAATGCCAGCGCGTAGAGCGCCAGCATCATCACCGCGATCAGCGCGACGAACCCCTGCGCCAGCGCGCCGATCGACTGGCCGGCGACCGTAGCACTGCGCGGGAACTCCGCATCGAAAAACGCTACGATCGCGAGCACGAGAAGCAGCAGCATGTCGAAGAGGCGATCGACAGCGAGTGAAGCGATCGACGTCGCGAGTGGAATCGCCGTCTGTTTCGAGAGCGCATACGCTCTCGCCAGCTCTCCCGCACGCGCCGGAACGAGGTTGTTGACCATCATTCTGATCGCGGTCGAGCGCCAGAGCGGCCCCAGCTCCTGTTTCGGAGCGACCGGCTCGAGAATTGTTTTCCACCTTATGGCGCGAAGAGGAAAGATCAGTGTGGCACAAGCCGCGGATGCGAGGAAAAGCGGCAGGCTCGATTGCGAGAGCTCGGTCCAGACGACTGAAAGCGACACGTCGCGCAGGGTCCACCAGAGCAGCACCACACTCAGTGCGATGCCGATGATGCTTCGCCAGCTTGCCCTCAAACTTCTATTCCGTCGACGCGAGAACTACCAGGTCCAGCAGCTCGTCGACGAGGTCTCGAGTCGGCATCGACCCGCCCGCAACAATCTCGCTGCGCAGCTCGACCGCCCGAGCCAATGCAGCGCGGCCACGATAGAGCAGGGTTTCGATCGGAACCGGGGCTGGCGCCGGCACGGGAGTACGCCTACGGGTTTCGCCGGAAACGGCGCCAAGCTGCGCGATGCTCGTGTTGAGAAGTGCGCGTAGCTCGTGCCCCCGCGCGGGCGTCGCCTTTCCGTGAGGCGCCTCGGACATCGCGCCGGGCGTCGAAGGCAGCGGCGAGGGAGTGCCGGAACGCAACACGTGCGGACCCGCATCGTCGAAGAAGAGCGCTGCTATCGGAACCGTGTCGTCGGGGTGAATCATGGTCATCAAATCTCGGACGGAGAACGCGCGGAGTCCATTGCCTTCCTGACTTCGCGAACCGCTTCGACGAGTCCGACGAACACCGCCCTGCTGATGATCGAGTGTCCGATATTGAGCTCCTCGATTTCAGTGATCGCAGCGACGTCGGCTACGTTCCGCACTGTCAGGCCATGGCCCGCATGCACAGCGAGCCCGGCACGCGCGGCGGCACGGGAAGCAGATCTGAGCGCGAGAAGAGTCGATGGGTTGGTGACGTCGTTCGAATACACGCCCGTGTGGAGCTCCACCGCATCCGCTCCGATCTCGCGCGAGATTGCGACGGCGTCCGGCGACGGGTCGATGAAATGACTCACGCGAATTCCCGCATCCTTGAGTCGCGCCGTAGCAGCAGACACTCGCGTGCGCTCGCCCGCAACGTCGAGACCGCCTTCTGTGGTTATCTCCGTACGCTTCTCGGGCACAAGCGTCACCTGCGGTGGCCTCAGCCGAAGCGCGATCCCAATCATCTCATCGGTGCATGCAGCTTCAAGATTGAAGTAGGTCGTGACAGAAGTTGCGAGTGCTTCCACATCAGCGTCCTGAATGTGCCTGCGATCTTCGCGCAGATGAGCGGTGATCCCATCGGCGCCCGCGTGCTCGCACATCGCCGCAGCCTCGATCGGATCCGGCTCGATTCCTCCTCTAGCCTGCCTCAGCGTTGCGACGTGATCTATGTTCACATAGAGTCGCAAATGTCTTGCTGGCATTTATTCGGCCCTTTAGGTTCGCAACAACTTCCGTGGAGTACACTGTGAAGAGAACCCTGCTCGTGCTTTTCGTGCTTACCGGCTGTTCGCGTGCTGCCACGACGACTACTACGTCTACCGGTCCGGTCGGCGCGGCGCCGCCAGCGCCAACCGCGGCGGCACCCCGATCGGGTGACCAGCTCACGGGCGCGCCAACCGCACGGCTCGCCGTCGAGCAGTTTCTGAACGCGGTCAGGGCTCAGGACATTCAGGCGATGTCGATAATCTTCGGCACGGGCCGCGGACCGTCGCGTGACAACATGAATCGCGAAGAGCTGGAGAAAAGACTCGTCATCCTTCAGTGCTACTTCAATCACGACAAATTTCGCATTCTCGGGGAGTCACCGGGAGACGGCGGACACCGCGTCATCGCAACAGAGCTGACCCGCGGCACAAACACCCGGAGCCCGCGT
>DATAIM010000010.1:0-9779 GCA_036262655.1 Gemmatimonadaceae bacterium
ATTACTTGGGGACGATGTCGTCTTCGGTGAAGCTGGGGACTTTATCTTCAAGCCCCGGGGTGAGTGGCATTCATTCTGGAACGCCGGCGACGAGCCCGCGCGGATTCTGGAGATCATCTCGCCCGCAGGCTTCGAGGGCTACTTCGAGGAGATTATCGACATGGGTGGCGTTGCCGCGATGCCACCAGATGCGATGCGCGAGCTGCGGGAACGCTACGGACTTGAAATGGACCTGGCGAGCGTTCCCCTGCTCGTGGAGCGCTTTGGACTCGCTAAGCCGGCGAGTCCCCGCGATCCGGGGGCCTCTCGACCCCCGGTTGCTGCTTCAGAAATCTGAGAAGAGAAGGTGACGGTTTACTGTGTTATTCGAACGCGTCACGATGTTCTTGGTGGTTTTGTCGTATAGCGCCGTACGGACGGCAGCCGGTGAGGCGCCCGGATTGCTTTGCAGGTAGAGAGCCGCCACACCGGCAGTGTGCGGCGCCGCCATCGACGTTCCGCTCAGGACAGCCGTCGCCGTCGCACTGCTGAACCAGGACGACGTGATGTCGACACCCGGCGCGAACCAGTCCACGCACGAGCCATAATTGGAGAAGGACGCCCTCACGTCGTTCATATCGCTTGCGCCGATTGTCATCGCCTCAGGCACGCGCGCCGGTGAGGGATTGCATGCGTTCTTCGCCTGACCAAGCAGATTTCCATTACCTGCGGCGACGGCATAGCTGACGCCGTCGGCGATCGAGTTCTGAACCGCAACATCGAGCGACACATTGCCGGCACCGCCGAGGCTCATGTTCGCAACCGCAGGTGCGCCTGGAGTATGGTTCGTCGTTACCCAGTCGATTCCGGCAATCACCTGCGAGTTCGATCCGCTACCTGCGCAGTTGAGTACCCGCACTGCTACGAGCGTGACCCCCTTCGCCACTCCATAGGTAGCTCCGCCGACCGTGCCGGATACGTGGGTGCCGTGCCCGTTGCAGTCATCGGCGGTACCTCCGTCAATAGCGTCGAAACCAGAGATCGCGCGCCCACCGAATTCAGAATGATCGAAACGGATCCCCGTGTCGATGATGTACGCAGTGACACCACTTCCATCATTGGTGTAGCTGTAGGTGGTACTTAGAGGCAGACTGCGCTGATCGATACGGTCCAGACCCCAGGTGGCTCCGCTCTGGGTCGTGTAGGCGTGAACGATGCCATCCGGCTCTACTCTTGTGACTCGTGAATCACGCAGTAGAGCATCCCGTATCGCGTCCGGCATGTTCGCCGCAAAGCCGTTCAGCGCCCTGCTGTAGACAAAGTCGGGTCTAACGCCGTGAGCCGCTGCGATTTCCTTCGGGCTTACTCCCTCGCTGAGCGTTACGATGTAACGCCCGGGAATAATTTCGGCGTCAGGATCGGCCGAAAGCGAAAGCTGGGGCACGACCGCAGGCGTAACCGGCTCGCGATCCTTGGAACATGCGCTGATTGCAAACACCGCAGCGGCGACAGCAGCTAGTTTCTTTTCCACGACATGCTCCTTGGGGCCTGGGGTTAGCGTGTAGACGGAGGCGGGGTCCAAAATAGGTCAGGTTTGCATTCGTGCAAGAGATTCCGTCCGCGAGCCGTTCCCACCAGCGAGCGCCATCGGGCATTGATGCCCGAAGAACAGCCAAGAGGCGCAGGGTGCGACGGTTCTTGCACCGGCGGACGAAGATGACGATGAAGCTGGGAATGTGCGGGTTCACGATCGGAGCCGCCGCATACTTCAAGCGATTCAGGGTGGTCGAGGTGCAGCAGACCTTTTACGATCCGCCGCCGCTCGCAACACTCGAGAAGTGGCGGAGAGACGCGCCGCCGGATTTCGAATTCACCATGAAAGCGTGGCAGGTGATCACCCATCCGGGCACGAGCCGCACCTATCGCAGAATGCGGCGTACCTTTGACGATCAGGCGCGCGCCGAAGCTGGCGGCTTCAGGGTCAACGACACAACTCTCGCCGCCTGGGCGACAACTCTTGAAGCGGCATCAACGCTCGAGGCGACCGCCATCCTGTTCCAGTGCCCGCCGAGCTTCCGTCCCACGGATTCGAACATCTCCGCAATGCACTCATTCTTCAATGCAATCGACCGACCCGCCGGCGTGCGATTCCTGTGGGAGCCGCGCGGCGAGTGGCCCGACGATCTGATTCTCGCCTTGTGCAGGAATCTCGGACTCATTCACGCGGTCGATCCCTTCATTCGCCCCTCACTCACCCCCGCGCTCCTCTACTGGCGGCTGCACGGGAACAAAAGTCACTATGCCAATTACAATGACGAGGAGCTTCGTCAGATCATTGCGTGGCTCCCCGAAAATGCCGATATCGACGCGTACGTGATGTTCAACAACATCCCGCGAGTCGCCGACGTAAAGCGTTTCCTCGAGCTCCTGAGCAAGGATTTCCCTGCCCGCCACTCGTCGCTGATGAGTAAGGGCTGATAAACTTCAAAGCTGCTGGGTGTGACCAGCGGTCGCGCAACCCGGATCAACCGACAGAAACACGAGACGATTCATGAGACGTTCGACCTTTGCCCTCGCCCTATTCTCGACAGCGGCCTGTGCGCCCTCCGTCCGGACTGCCACCAAGTCTAGCGCTGCAGCGGTTAACCCGGAGCGGATCGCAGCTGATGTTCGGGCCGTGTCGTCCGATGCCTTTCTTGGCCGCGGCCCCGCAACCCGCGGTGAGGAAATCACGACCGCGTACATCCGGGATCGCCTCAACGCGGCAGGCGTAGAGCCCGGTGGGCCGAACGGCTCCTGGTTTCAGGAGGTTCCACTCAGCCAGTCCGACATAACCGGCACACCGTCCTTCTCGGTCAGCATTGGCGGGCAGACGATTCCTCTCGTACAGGGACAGAACATCGCGGTGCGGGCGTCGATGCAGAACGTCGAGCGAGTGGACATTCGGAACGCACCGCTCGTGTTCCTCGGATACGGCGTGCGTGCATCCGAGAGAAACTGGGACGACTTCAAGGGGGAAAACGTTCGCGGAAAGGTCGGCATCGTGCTCATCAACGATCCCGATTTCGAGACCGGCAAGGGCGATTTCGGCGGCAAGGCAATGACGTACTACGGCCGCTGGACCTACAAGTACGAAGAAGCTGCGCGGCAGGGGCTGGCGGGATTGCTGATCGTGCACGAAACTGCGCCGGCATCGTACGGATGGGCGACGGTCAAGAACTCCAACACGAATACGATGTTCGACATCGTCCGGCAGAATCCCGCAGACGTGCATCCACTCCTCGAAGCGTGGATTCAGAGGGACGACGCGGTGAAGCTTTTCACTGCTTCGGGACAGGACTTCGAGTCACTCAAGCGCCGCGCTCAAACCCGCGATTTTCGCCCAGTCACACTTGGCAATGCCACGTTCTCCGCGAGCTACCAGGTCAAGCGGCAGACGATCCGCTCCAAGAATGTTCTCGGCCGCTTGCGGGGCACTTCGCATCCGGATGAAACGATACTATACGGAGCGCACTGGGATCACCTTGGGGTAGGAACGCCTGACGCGCGGGGTGACAGCATCTACAACGGCGCAATCGATAACGGCACGGGAATAGGCGCGGTGCTCGAGCTCGCGCGTGTTTTTGCCGCCGGTCCGCGCCCTCAGCGGTCTATCGTATTCGCGTTCTGGACTGCGGAAGAGAAAGGTTTGATGGGCTCAGAGTATTATGCGAGCAATCCTGTTTACCCGCTCGAGACCACCGTCGCCGGCTTCAATATCGACGCATTGAGTGTCACCGGACGCGCACATGATGTGCTTGTCGTGGGATCGGGGCAGAGCGACCTCGAGGATCGTCTGACCACAGTGCTCGCCGCGAACAACAGGGTGGTCACCCCCGACGCGAGCCCTGAGGCAGGCTACTTCTTCCGCTCGGATCATTTTCCGTTGGCGAAACGGGGCGTTCCAATGCTGTACATGGACAGCGGCATCGACCTGCTCACCGGCGGGACTGCTGCCGGCACTGCCGCGGACGTTACGTATCGGCGGGACGCGTACCACCAGCCCGCTGACGAATTCAATGCTGCTACCTGGAGTTTTGCCGGCATCGCGGAGGATGTAGCAGTCCTGCATCGGCTCGGGGTGGAGCTTGCGAACTCGAGACAGTGGCCAAATTATCGCCAGACTTCGGAGTTCCGGCCTGAGCGGGATAAAACGGCCGACAGACGGCGGCAGTAGGTTTACCATGATCGACACAAATTCGGAGGTTCGAATCCATTCGAGTCTGACACGCCGACGGCTGTTGTCGCTATTGCCTGCGGCGGCCGCTTCGCTGTTTCTCTCTCGGCGCGCTGCCTGGGCTCTTTCTGTTGTCCCGCCGCACCCGACGCCGAGGCCTGGTATCACAGGCGCGAAAGTCCTTACGAAAGCTCAATTGTCGGGCTCGCCGAAGCTGATACCGCTGTTCGATTCGATACGCAAGATCCCGCATGTGGTCGACGGCATCCGGTGCAACTGTGGATGCACGAATCCGCCCGAGTTTTATTCGCTTCTCTCCTGTTACGAAGGTAAGGGGATGGCGCGGGACTGCTTCATCTGCCAGGGTCAGGGACGGCTCGCCGTGCGGCTGCACAGGGAGGGCAAGTCCCTCGATGAGATTCGCACGGCAGTGGACGCGAAGTTTGGCTGACGCGGCGTTTGCCGCCGGCATTCACACTCGAACCGAAAAACTCATGATTGTTCGCGCTATTCTTCTCGCGTCTATCGCAGCGGCACTCCCGCTGCCGGCGCAGATTCGGGCAAGCGAGATGGGAACAGTGTCGCAGATGATCGACGGCACGCGGTTGGCGCTCGAATACTCTCGTCCGCGGTCGCGCGGACGAGATCCGATTTTTGGAACGAAGGCCGTGAAATGGAATGAAGTGTGGACTCCGGGCGCGAACTGGGCCACCACACTCGACGTCAGTAAGAACATCAAGCTGAACGGCCATCCGGTCAAAAAGGGCAAGTACGGGGTGTGGCTGGTGGTGAGACAGCAAGGCGACTGGACGATGGTCCTCGATCCCGACTGGCACCGCTACCATATGAATCCCCCCGACTCAGCCGGGAGGCAGGTGCGGTTCGCCGTGCGTCCCGAAGCGATTCCTTTCACCGACGTCCTTATCTGGTCGTTCCCGGAGCTCCGGCCTAATGGAGGCAAGCTCGCGATGCAGTGGGAGCGAGTGCGCATCTCGGCGGACGTTGAAGTCGAGCCGTCACTCGTGATGACGCTCCCCGCAGCTGATGCTGTGCCGTATCTCGGGGAGTACACGTTCACGGAACGTGACTCTACGGGAAAAGTCAGCAAGGTGTCTTCATTTACCGTCACGCACGAAGAGGGAATGCTCAAGGGTAGGTGGACACCCGATGATCCTTACATGAAGAAGTTCGCCCTGATACGAATCGCACCGGATTGGTTTGCCCCCGGTGTTTACGATGAGAATGGTGTGCTTTACGAGGTGCTGAAGCCGGACGTTGTCGTGGAATTCAAGAGAGCGAACGGGCGCGCGGACAGCTTCGTGATGCGAACCGCTGAGGACGAGATCTGGGGGACCGCCGCTCGCAAACGCTGACTGGCTCCCAAGGCGACGGTTCACTCGGGCTTCGTCACGTAACTCCGTCTGTACAGGCAGCTTCCTCGCGTGTCTCGCGACTACGTCGGTTTACGTATGCGGCAGCACCAGCTCCAGCGGCACTTTCCAGTCAGACGCCTACTGGAGCTGCAACATGCCGACACACAAGCTGCGAAATTTCACCATCACCATCGCTGTACTGACGCTATCCGCATCCGGATGCGGGATCGTCGAACCGCCGGGCACGTATGACATTCCACGTGCTGTTACCCATCCTGCCGAGGTGTCCGGCGACCACACATTCAGCGTGATCTCGAGCGGGTTCTTCCACTCGTGCGCGCTGGATCTCGACGGTCGCGCGTGGTGCTGGGGTGACAATCTGTACCGACAGACGGGCCAGTCGAATCCCGGAGTTCCGTGCGACAATGGAATCGGGAGATGTACCCTGCGTCCAGCCGAAGTAGAGACAGACCTCCGATTCTCGACAATCTCTGCCGGTGTCACCCATTCCTGCGCTCTCACATCCGACGGCGCCGCATACTGCTGGGGCGGCGGCTACGTGCAGGAGCGCGGCATACTCGGGGATGGCCAGATGACTTTGAGCGCCAGACCGGTGGCTGTCATTGGGGGACTTCGATTCAAGTCGATTTCTGCTGGGGGTCGCGTCACCTGCGGCCTATCGGTGGACGACCGCGGTTACTGCTGGGGGCTTGGCGGCACGGTCGGCGATGGAACGCGCAACGACGCTCTCGCACCTGTACCTCTTGCGGGAAATCTGAGGCTCCAGTCTATCTCCGCTGGCGGATTGCATGCCTGTGCTGTAGCAGCAGATGGGGTTGCATGGTGCTGGGGCAGCAATCAGCTCGGCCAGATAGGCGACGGCCGGACGACTGGGCTGGGGATGGGAACAGGTTCCGGACCGACTGTCCCGGTGCGCGTGAGCACCGATCGCCTGTTCAGTTCGATAAGCGCCGGCGGCGGATACACCTGTGCGGTTGCGCGGGAAGGAGATGTTCTCTGCTGGGGTGAAAACCACGTCGGGCAGCTTGGAATTGGTGAAGCGGGGCAGCCGCAGCCGACCCCGCGCCCGGTAGTTCGGGGCAACACCCTGCAGGCAATAGCGAGTGGCACTGTGCACACATGCGCACTGTCTGCAACAGGTGCAGCGATGTGCTGGGGAGGCAACTGGTTCGGAGCGCTGGGGGACGGCGGGAGCACCGCGCAGAACACGGGCTCCGAACAGGCGGTACCAACGCCGGCTCGCACGTCATTGCTCTTCTCGCAGATCGATCCGGGCGGAAGTCACACGTGCGCTCTCACGAAGAGCAGACGGGCGTGGTGCTGGGGTGACCGCGCGCGCGGCCAGATGGGAGATGGAAAGGCATGACAGCAGCTCGACCGGTTTTCTTTTGTGAAAACCCTGTCGCTTGAACGCCATCCAGCAGCTCGCTCTTGTTCTTTCGTCGCGGCAGGGAAAATTGTTAGCGGTTGAGTGGTAGGCATCCCCCGTTTCCGGGCGTTGATCACATGCCACATATAACCTTCATTCACGGCATCTCGAATAAGCCAGAGGCGGCCGCCCTTCACGACCTCTGGCTGCGCGCTCTCGCTCGCGAGAACGGACCTGACTGCACGACAGAAGGCATCACGTCATCCATGGTCTACTGGGCGGATGTGATGTACCCGGCGCCGGAGACGACGGTCGAGCCGCTCGAAAGCGCGAATGAGGAGAACGAAGCGCAGCTCGCTGCAGCGTCTGGCGATGACTCCAGATGGCGGCACCAGCTCCCGCCAGATGAAAGCGCCTTCGTCGAATCACTCGCTGCCCGACTCGGCGCCGACCTCCCGGAGGAGGTTGCTCCCGCGACGGAATCGGTACGAGGCAAAGGCGGAGCAAACGAGTCCGCGAATCTCGAAGCGGCCGAGCTCGTCGCCCTGGAAGCTCTGGAGCGCATCCCGCTCCCGTGGGCGATCAAGCGACCGTTGATGAAACGCTTGTTGAGGGACGTGCATCATTACCTGTTCAACGTCGACTTCAGGCCCCGCCCCGGGCAATCGTATCGCGTTCAAGAGGAGATCAGGACCCGTTTCGTTGCGAAGGTGAAAGAAGGAGCTCGGAATCACGGACCTCACGTTGTCGTCAGCCACAGTATGGGAACGGTGATCGCATACGATTGTCTGAAACGCGTCCCCGAGTGCCCGGAGGTCGACGCCCTTTTCACACTGGGAAGCCCGCTTGGCCTCGACGAGATCCAGGACAAGCTCAAGCCGGAGTGGCGGCGCGACGACGGATTCCCGGACAAAGTCGGTACAGCGTGGGTAAATGTGTTCGACCGGCTCGACCCGGTTGCTGGATTCGACCCATCGTTCGCAGACGATTATCTCCGTCACGGACAGCAATCGGTGGAAGACATTCACGAGCCGAGCTGGGGGAAATGGCGCCACAGCATCACCAAGTACCTGTACGGCGCAAAGCTTCGCAGCCGCTTGACCGAGCTGCTTCAGCCGCAGTGACCGGGGGAGAGGTGGACGCCGGGATCAAACAGACAATCGCAAATCTCGAAGAGGCGATCCGGCTCATCGACCGGCCCGGTGTTGCGGCGATCTCTGCCGCACTGATCGAATCCTTGTACCGAGCTGCCGAGCCGTTGCCGCCGGCAGACGCGAAGCGGATTCTGAATCAGCTGCGAAGAAAGCGATTCTTCGCCCAGATGCAGGCGGTAGCTGATGCATTGATGCAAACGGGCCAGTCAGCTCCCGTAGTGCGCCGGCAGTATGCACAATCACTCATCGATCAGGGTCTCCTGACTGCTGCCGAGTCCGTTCTGAAGGAGCTCGTGCGTGATTCGATCGACGATCCGGATGAGAACCTCGAGGCGCGCGGGCTCCTTGGACGCGCACGCAAGCAGCGTTACGTGGACGCGCGCAGAAACTCAGCCGCTGGTGAGCCGGTATCGGCGCGCGATGCTTCAGCGCTCGTCAATGCAATCAGTGTCTATCTTGGCGCATATCGTGAGAATCCCGATAAGTGTCTGTGGCATGGTATCAATGCGGTTGCATGCATCGCCCGGGCAACTCGTGACGGTATCGCCCCGCCAGGAGCTCCGCCCGTGCCCGAGCTGGCCCGCGACATTCTATCCCGAATTACGGCGAAAGGAGCAGCAGCGCCTGTCTGGGATATAGCCACAGCGCTCGAGGCGTGCGTCGCGTTGAACGAGAGACATGCGGCGATGGGGTGGGCGCTCGATTACACTCAGCGCGACGATGCCGACGCATTCGAGATCGCGAGCACCCTGCGGCAGCTTGTCGAGGTGTGGCAGCTGCGCGGGGACGAAGGTGACGGACAGGCATTGCTGCCGATTCTCCGTGACGGGTTGCTGGCGCGGGAAACTGGACAAGTCGACCTCAGTGCTGCGGAAGCAAGAGTATCGAATGCCCATCTCGAAAAAGTGCTCGGGCATGATGCCTTCGTTACCATCAAGACCTACCGCGCCGGACTGGATCGCGCTCGGCTCGTTGCGCGCATCGGGCTCGACACCGATCGCGGCGTAGGCACCGGGTTTCTCGTTCGTGGCAAAGACCTAGCCGATCGTTTTGGTGACCGCTGGCTTCTGCTCACCAACGCGCACGTCGTGAGCGCAGCGAACGAGCCCGGTGCGCTCACTCCGGAAGAAGCAGTGGTGTCTTTCGAGGCTCATGAGCCAAGCGTGGCGGGAAAGGTCGACTCCTACCGCGTCGCGAACGTCCTCTGGGAATCACCTCCGTCGGATCTCGACACTGCGATAATCGAGCTGGACCGTCCAGTGACCGGGGCCGACCAATGCGAGCATTGTGACATCGCCGTGCGCCTTCCGGTCAACGACAGCAGGCAGCGAGTCTATATCATCGGGCATCCCGGTGGCGGTGGGCTGAGCTTCTCGCTGCAGGACAATCTTCTGCTCGATTATCAGGACCCGCGGCTGCATTACCGTGCGCCGACCGAAGGTGGAAGCTCCGGAAGCCCCATCTTCAATGCTCAATGGAAACTGATCGGCATCCACCACGCCGGATATGACGCAGCAAAAAGGCTGAACGGTCTCCCGGGGACGTACGCTGCTAATGAAGGCATCTGGCTGCAGTCCATTCGGAAAGCGCTGCAACAGCCACCCCAGTGACGACCAGATGATGGCTGCTCATGGCGGGCGACAGCCACCATTGGCGCGGGTTTTCGA
>DATAIM010000011.1:0-2336 GCA_036262655.1 Gemmatimonadaceae bacterium
CCTACCAGTCAGTCGGCCGGTAGTCCTTGAGAAATTTCCCCCAGACGTGCTCGCCGGTGTTTAACCCGGTCATGATCGGATCGACGATCCTCGCCGCACCATCGACTATGTCGAGCGGCGGATGAAACCGGTGCTCTGCCGTTTTCCTTGCAGCGATCGCTTCAGGATCCTCATCGGTGACCCACCCGGTATCGACGCTGTTCATGTGAATCCCGGCCGCAACGTAGTCCGCGGCTGAAGTGCGCGTCATCATGTTGAGCGCTGCCTTCGCCATGTTGGTGTGCGGATGGCGCGTAGTCTTGAACGATCGATAGAACTGGCCCTCGACCGCGGACACATTCACGATATGCTTGTCCCGCTCTGCCGTTCTCATCATGAGCGGCTTGAGACGCGCGTTAAAAATGAACGGAGCGACAGCGTTCACGAGGTGAACCTCGAGCAGCTCGACCGACGGCACTTCATCCATCAGCAGGCGCCACGAGTTTCGGCCGCGCAGGTCGATCTGCTGCATGTCCTGGTCGAGGTGTCCCTTTGGGAAGAGACTGTTGTGCGCCTCGACTTCCTGGTCGAGAAGCGCAGTCTGATCCGTCGAGTCGAGGCCCGTAACCTCCGCAATCTGACCGCTCAGCGACGCAGGGCGCTTTTCCGCGGCAGGGATCATGTGATAAGCACCGGGACCTTCATATCCTCCGAGAAGCCGGCGAACGTGCTCGGGCATCGATGCGAGCGCCGCAGTCTCGCCCTCCCTCATGTGCTCGTAGAACTCGCGTGGGCGCCGAACGGTCTGGCACGCATTGTTGATTATGAAGTCAAGCCGGTCGCGCGTGTCGAGCAATTCCCTGCAGAACGATTCCACACTTGGAGTATGCCGAAGATCGAGCCCGAAAATCTCGAGTCGATCACTCCACTCGGCGAAATCAGGCTCTCGTGCGTAACGCGCGGCCGAGTCCCGCGGAAAGCGCGTGGTGACAATCAGGTGGGCACCGGCACGAAGAAGCTTGATGCCCGCCTGGTACCCGATCTTCACCCTGCCGCCGGTGAGCAAAGCAACACGGCCGGTGAGATCGGCAACCTCTGTCCGCTTGGCGAAGTTGAGCTCTGCGCACAGCGGACACAGGTGATCGTAGAAATGATGGATCGAGGTGTAATCCCGTTTGCAGATGTAGCAGTTCCGGGCCTCATTCACCGCACGGTACTGCGGCTCGGCCGCGTAGCCCTCGTCCGGAGACGGAGGAAAGATGTTCGGCGACGTGAAGACCGGCGCGCGTCGCAATTGTCGAATCCCGGTGCTGGCGAGAATCGTCTCTTCCTTTTTGACCCTCTCCGCCTTGCGCTTCCGCTTACTGACTTTGAGAAGCCGCCGGCGATCGATCACGTCCGGACGGGAGACACGCCCCGCGGCCTGAAGCAGGCGGTTCCGTTCGCCTGTTGGAATCTCCGCGAGCAGTGCGCGATCGGCGACGATTTCCTCGAGCAGGTCTATCGCTGCATTTATTCGTTCAGGGAGAGTGCGGCCATTAGCTGGCTGCGAGGCCGGCTCGGACAAAGTGAAAGGCTCCATTCGGACAATCTAGCAACGGACCTGATTTGGTTGCGCGTATTTTCGCTCGACCTCGCGCATCACGCGCTGAAACCGCGCCTCATCCACCGATGCGTTGAACCTCGGTGTTCGATTGACGTGTGACGTGCGTGAAGTCAGCTTACAGGTACTGGACTCGGATGCCGTCGACAAGGAGGAATTTTGCGACGCCTCTTTGCAGCAATGCTGCTTGCCTTTGCATCAGCCGGATATCCGCAGGAGCATGTCCACCCGTCAAGTTCACCGGGAGAGAAGCTCGGAACCGTTCACTTCCCCACCTCCTGCAACGCCTCAGTCACCGCGAAATTCGACCGGGCCGTAGCTCTTCTGCACTCGTTCGAATTCGGTGCGGCCATCAAGGGCTTCGAGGACGTTCTCTCCGCCGATTCCACCTGCGCGATGGCCCACTGGGGAATCGCGCTGAGTCGTTGGAGCAATCCGATGGCCGCGGGAAACCGGAGCGCGCAGCAGATTCGCCAGGGAAGCCTTGCCGCCGCGAACGCAAATCGTCTGGCCGACCGCGCTACCGATCGCGAGCGAGGTTACATCGCCGCCGTGGCAGAGCTTTACAAGGATTTCGAGAACGTCGCGCAGCGCACGCGATTCCTCGCCTACGAGCACGCGATGGGCGATCTCGCGGCGAAGCATCCCGAAGATACGGAAGCGAAGATCTTCTACTCGATCGCGCTCGCAGCTTCGGCGCCTCCCGGCGACAAGACATACGCGAACCAGAGAAAGGCGGGCAGCATCCTCGCGC
>DATAIM010000012.1:0-3780 GCA_036262655.1 Gemmatimonadaceae bacterium
CTCGACGCACGCGGATGAGAACTTCGTCGTCTCTGATGCGAGGATCGGGCACGTCTCGCAAGGCGAGACCCGGACCTGCGGATTCCTTCACGAGGGCTTTCACCGGGGACGCGATGCTCCAAATGGGGTGGCAACTCTTTCACTCGCCAGAGAAATGAGCGAGCGCGCCATTAAGGTCACATGCATGGATGCACTATGGAAGTGTGCGTCCTTCGATGCGAGGCATCGCGCGAACATGCGTGGCGTAGAGACTGGCAAAGGCATCGCGCGAGTGTGTATCGATCGATATCACAAAGAGAAAAAAACTCATTGCGCGTAATTTCCCATGTCTCTATATTCGCGCGTAGTTACGAATGACATTGCATGCATCATGCTGTTCGTAATTGTGCGGGCCAGTTGGGACGCTCGGCAGGACCGCCGGTTCCACCGGGGGATCGGCGAGAGCTCACTCCATCACGGAGAATCAAATGGCAGCAAAGAAAGGCGGACGCAAGGGTGCAAAGAAGGGCGGCGCCAAGAAGGGCGGCGCGAAGAAGGGCGGCCGCAAAGGTGGCGCAAAGAAGGGCGGCGCCAGGAAGGGCGGCGCGAAGAAAGGTGGTCGCAAGGGTGGTGCGAAGAGAGGCGGCCGCTAGCAGTCATCAGCATCGTGCTGGTTGACTGAGTTGCAAGAAAGCCGGCCCGTGAGCCGGCTTTTTTGTCGCTGCTCCCCCGACCCCACTTTCATCGATTTACCAGGCATCACCGCGAATAACGCGCGTTGGCGAGCTCGATGATGCGATTGATCAATGGCGGATACTCGAGCCCGTCCTTCGCCGCCGCAGTGGCGAACTCCGCGCTTCGCTCCAGATAGCAGTTGGGATTTACCTCGATCACGTAAATCTCCTCCTTCGCCGTGACCCGGAGGTCGACGCGCGCGTAATCACGGAGACGAAGCGCGTGAAACGATTCGATCGCGATCTTCTGCATTCGCTCCGTCAGCGCCGGGCTGAGATCTGTCGGGAAGACGGACTTGGTTCCCTCGAACTCGGCCCCTTTCTCGTCTCCTTCATCGCCCCACTTCGCTTCCCAGCTTGCGATCCTCGGCCGATCGGCGGGATAACCCGAGAAATCGAGCTCCATCACTGGAAGTGCCTTGACCTCGCTGTTACCGAGCACGCCCACGTAGAACTCTCGCCCATCGATGAACTCCTCTGCGAGCACGGGGCTCTGATATTCCTGCTGCAGCGAGCTGATCTTCTGAAGCAGCTCCTGCACATCGTTCACGATCGATTTTCCGGTGATGCCAAGAGACGCATCCTCCTGCGGGGGCTTGAGGATGAGTGGAAAGTTGATGTCCCCCGCCCAATCGACAGCTCCGCGAAACACCGTAGCGAATCGCGCTGTGAGGATCCCGTGAAAGCTGAGCACTTTCTTCGTCAGAGTCTTGTCCCCGGCCATCAGCAATCCCGCGGGACTCGATCCCGTGTAACGGAGGTCGAGAAGATTGAGGAGAGCCGCGACGTTCGACTCGAGCGCGCTTCGTCCGGCGAATGATTCAGCGAGGTTGAACACAATGTCCGGACGATCGGCGCCGAGCGTGCTGACCAGGGGCTCGACCTGGTCACTCACGGAAATGCGGCGGCATTCATGTCCGCTCTCATTCAGAGCGCTTTCGATCTGCTCGAGAACCGGATCGACGGGTGGCTCGAGTGCATCTTGTGTGTGGAGCAGGGCAATGTTCATCAGGTTCCCTTTTTCCTTCGGGTGACCGTTCCGGCGTAACGGTAGTTCATCATCACGGCAGTACCGAAGGCAGTGAGCTCTATCAAGGTTGAGGCCTCGAGGCCGCGAACCGCCAGATCGAGGGCGGTGGTGCGGTCGCGGAGGTGATCGACAAACTGTCGCACGGCTGAGGCGCTTTCTCCCGTCCAGTAGGAGATGCGGCCGACGATCTCACGCCGATGCGCTGCGAGGAAGTCGGATGCACGCTGAGCAGCTGGCAATTCCGCGGCCGTCCCGAAAATGTTTTTCAGGTCGCCGTCGAAGATCGCAGCATCGGGAATCGGGATTTGAACCGCGGAATCGCGGTAATGCTGCTCGACCGAATACCGCATCGCGTTCACGGGAAGATCATCATCGGTCGGAGCGGGCACTTCCGGCGTCTCATGCGCCACCTCGCGCATCACGCGATCGACATACTCCAGCTTCGCGAGTGCAGGCCACCCGCTATACGCCTTTCGCCAGTCGAGATCAGGCGTCAGCCACACAGCGAACGACTCCGCGAAATCTTCATCGGGGTGTTTCTGGGCATACCATCCGAGGATGTGCCGCACATAATCGTGGGAAAACGGGTCCGCCCGGTAGCGCTCCCGGTATGGCCTCGAGAACGCCCCGAAGATTTGTCGCCAATCACGTCGCTCGTACAGCTTGTATGCGTAGTTGAATGCGTGCCCCGCTTCGTGACGCATGAACCGCATCGACTCCTGGTCGGATTCGATTCCCTCCGCGAAATCGTCCTCGATGCGTTCGAGCCGCGGATCGGCGAGGTAAAAGGGCACGCCGATGAGGGGAGTGCCATCGGGACATCCCCATTGATCGCTTAGGTAGACTGGAGGTCGAAAGCTGAGGCCCCTTGCTCCAAGCTCCTCGTAGAGCTGTTTGACCATTCGCTCGACCCTCGTACCTGTAATCGACAGTCCGAGGTCCGAGATTCTGCTTCCCATGAGGGTCTGGCGCTCGCCCTCCCAGTCGGCGAATGACTCTTCCACACAGCGCGGAGGGGGCAAAGGGCGTACCGTCCATTATCGCTGGGAGGAACATGCGCGATGAGCGGGTGGGAGAGCGGCCCCAGTCAGAGCCTCGCTACTATATAGATGGAAGCGAGTCTCATGGATCGGCTTGGGCAGGGATCAAAAAGAAGAGGCGGGCCACAGGGCCCGCCTCTTCGTTAGCTGCTCGTTCCGCGTTTCAACAAGGATATCTGCTTACGCGACCCTCGTTTTCGGCTCGGCGACAGGTTCGGGCGCGGGACCCCAGATATAGGCTGAGAAGACAGGACGTGGCTCCGCCCGGTCTCCCCGCGAGATAACTATTCCGAGCGGCTCGTCCAGCTCGGTTGATTTACGAAGCTTTTTCATGGTTTTCTCATTGTGACAGGTCCGGCTTCGCGCCGGACACAGCGCGCTAAGGCACTCCTGGTGCCAAACCAGCGCAGTTTGCTAAATCGTTGACTTGTAATGTTTTGTAATACACCGGTGAGACCGACTTGCTGCGCGGATGTAACGTTCCGACACGCAGAACTGAGACGGGGCGTGTCACTTCGACACTGGAGGATCGGCTGAGGAGGGAAGGACAACCGCGCTTCGTTTCCGACAAGTCACCAGACTCGAGCCGAAGAGTCTGTAGTCGCGAGCGCGTGCTCTCGAATTTCCTCGCCTGAGGTCCCCGCGTTTTACGGCATGCAAGTGCAACGCGAATTTACCGCCGAGGCCACAGAGCCCGCCGAGAAGTGCGAAACGCTGTTGTTAAAAACCCGATGAGCCATTCTGATTTCGGGACCGTTCACCGACTCACCTGACGCATGGGTCTAGCTCAGGCGACCGCCTTTCTAGCGAGGAAGCTCCGTGAGCTCGCGCCGTCATCCAGAACGGTGATCTTCCACCCCTTGTAGCTCCGGCGAAGCTCGGAAAGCGAAGGCTCCGCATGACTCGCGATGATCGTATCGACAAGATGAACGCCGCCATCTCTCGTCGCACTCTTCAGCACCTCGATTACCTTCAGGCGCTCAGCCGCCGTCAACCC
>DATAIM010000013.1:0-7167 GCA_036262655.1 Gemmatimonadaceae bacterium
GCAAAATTTGCCTGCTGAACGCCGCGATCCTTTCCGGGATGAAAGCGTCGCATCCCATTCTGGATCGTCTCGGCGAGGTCGTTCGACTCGCGCAGGTGCTCGTTCTGCGCCATGTCGTTGATGATGAAGCTGAGCGGATCACCCTTGGGAGCGTTTGCACCCGTCTCGAACTTCACCGCCTCGTTTTCCATCCGCTCCACACGGCTTGCTTCCTCGGTTTTCGCTTCTGCGAGGAAATATGTTTCATATCCCCGCTCGCGAGCCGCGGACGGGCCGCGTGCGCCGGTGGCATTGACGTGGACGGAGACGAAAAGATCACCCTTGTTGCGGTTCGCGATTCTGCCGCGGTCCGACAGTGCGATCAATGTGTCGGAAGTGCGCGTCATCAAGACGTCGATTCCCGCGTTTCGAAGCTCCTGCGCTACGAGTTGCGCCACCGAGAGAGTGATGTACTTCTCGACTATCCTCGGTCCCGAACCGATCGGTCCGGTCATTCCGGGATCAGGGCCACCGTGCCCTGCATCCACGACTACAAGCCTTTTCTGCGATCGCCGCGCGCGCGAAGGAACGGTGACACCAGAAGGTGCCGGAGCAGCTGTCCGTGTGTCCGGGGATGCTACAGCCGGAGATTCCACCACGCGGCGCGCCGCGGTGGAAAAGATTCTCATCTCCGCGACGGCTAAATCGTAGTTGAAGCCGGTGGCATACTTCGGGATAACGGAGGCAGCGAGCTGGTATGGCACCAGAAAAGTGCGCCCCGACCTGAGCGGCGGCAGCGAAACCGGGACGACTTCGTTGTCGACGCGAATGAACGGAACCCCTTCGGTCATCTCGAGACGCGACTCGCCTAACGAGATACGATACCGCCCGGGGGGCCCATCGCCTGCGGATCCGCCCAAAGCGACAGCGAGAAGGTCGGCTCGGAGGTAGGAGCCGCTGACCGTCGCCACGAGGGGCACAGTTCTTACCGCATCCCCTTGTCTCACAATCAGCATCGCCGGGGTTACCGCCGACGTCTGAAGAAAGAGAAGCAGACCGCTGATCACCGCGTTCTCACCGCCCGCTGCATGTCCCGCTCATCGTCTCGCCGCTTCTCGTCAGCGCGCTTGTCGTAGAGCTTCTTTCCGCGGCCAAGCCCGAGAGCGACTTTGGCCTTTCCCTTTCGGAAGTAGAGCTCCAATGCGACGAGCGTCAAGCCCTGCCGTTCGACGGCGCCAATCATCTTTTTTATCTCACGCTTGTGCAACAGCAGCTTGCGCGTTCGCGTCGGCTCGTGATTGAAGTAGCTGGCCTGCTCGTAGGGAGAGATATGCAGGTTGAGAAGATGAACCTCCCCATCCTTTACTATCCCGTACGCATCGGAAATGTTCGCCTTTCCGTTTCTGAGCGACTTCACCTCGCTGCCGGTGAGGACGATGCCCGCCTCCCACGTGTCGAGGATCTGGTAGTCATGTGTCGCGCGCTTGTTGCGCGCGATCGATTCGCGCTCCGATTTTTCCGCTGTCTCTGCCATGATTCCGCTTCAACATAGAGTCGGTGAAGTGGATCAGAAAGGGTATTCCCACGCCTGTCGGCGCGTTGACTTCACTTTCCACGCGGTCTAAGTTGGAATCACTGCCGCCGAAGTGGTGGAACTGGTAGACGCGCTGGCTTCAGGAGCCAGTGGGTGCAAGCCCGTGGGGGTTCGAGTCCCCCCTTCGGCACATTAAATAAGGAGAGGCGAGTGACATTGTCACTCGCCTCTTTATTGTCGGATTACATCGTACGTCGCATCAGACAGTCTCGAGGATGGGAAGGCCCACGCGCTCTCGTACAGCGGGCTCGTCGTGCAGCAGGTCCGCGAGGCAGATCCCCTCCAGCACGTCGTCAATCTTTGTCTGAAGCAGCACCCAGACCGGCCGAATGCTGCAGTTGTGAGACGCGGCGCAGCGGTCTGTCTCCACTGGATGGCTCACGCAGTGAAGATCGAACGTCTCCAGCTCCGAGGCGTGAATCACGGCGCGGATAGAGATCTGATCAGCAGGCCGGGACAGCGTGTAGCCGCCGCGAGCGCCGCGTGTGCTGGCGATCACCCCGGCGCGACGCAATCGGAGAAGGATCTGCTCCACATAATCGGCGGGAAGCTTCTCGCGCGCTGCGATGTCGCGCCCCGTTACCGGCCCTTCGCTTGCGCGCTTCGCGAGGTGTAGAGCGCATATCACGCCATACTCCGCCCAGGTTGTAATCCGCATTCAGGAAGGATAGACCGTTTGGCGAGCCCGGACAACGGCTGAACTCGACGGCAACGCCCTATCCCGCGGATACTCCTCCATGCTTCCCTCCCGGAACGCCGATCTCGGTCATCTTCCTCAAATCGAGCACTTCATCGATCTCCTCTTCTGGAAGAACGTTCTCCCGTTTCACCAGCTCCCGGATCAACACGTTCTCCTTGACCGACTGCTTGCTTATCTCCGCCGCACGCGCATAGCCGATCTGCGGCGCAAGAGCGGTTGCAAGAGCGGCCGAGCGCTCAAGCCAGTATGCGCACTGTTCGGCGTTCGCTTCGATTCCACTTATCGTGCGCTCGGCGAGAACGCGCGCGGTATTCGTCAGGATCTTCATCGAAAAGAGAATGTTGTGCGCGATCACGGGCATCATCACGTTCAGCTCGAGCTGCCCATGCTCCGCAGCAACTGATACACATGCATCGTTTCCCACTACCTGAAAACAGACCTGATTGACCATCTCGGGAATCGACGGGTTGATCTTCCCGGGCATGATCGACGACCCGGGCTGTACCGCGGGAAGCCGGATCTCATCGAGGCCCGTGCGCGGGCCGCTCGCCATCAGACGCAGGTCGCTTGCAATCTTGCTCAGATCGATCGCGAGCACTCGCAGCTGGGCACTGAACGCCGCCGCATCGCCCATGCTCTGCATCAGCTGTACGCGATCGGCTCCTTCTCTTACTTCCACGCCAGCAGACGTCGACAACTCCCGCACCATGCTGGCGGGATATTCGGGCTCGACATTCACGCCGGTGCCAACCGCGCTTCCCCCGATTCCCAGGTCGCGGAGATAATCAGCGGCTTCCCCAATGCGTTTCATGCACCGCGCAAGAGTGCCGGCGTACGCGGCGAACTCCTGGCCGAGACGGATCGGCATCGCGTCCTGAATGTGCGTCCGACCAGATTTCAGCACGTCATCGAACTCGCGGCCCTTATTCTCCAGGGCCTGGATCAACGTCTGAAAGGCCTCCTCGAGAGCCGGCAGCTCGGTGAGTGTGGCCAGCCGGATTGCTGTTGGGATCACATCATTGGTCGACTGAGCCATGTTGACGTGATCGTTGGGATGCACGGGTGCGTATTTCCCCCGCTCTCCGCCAAGGATCTCGTTTGCACGGTTGGCAAGGACTTCATTGACGTTCATGTTGTGGGAAGTGCCCGCTCCCGCCTGATACGGATCGACCACGAAGTGTTCGCGGTGGTCTCCGTCCAGGACCTCATCGGCCGCTTGAATAATTGCATCGGCGAGGCGGCGATCGAGCCTCCCGGTTTCACGGTGCGTAACCGCGGCGGCGCGCTTTATCCGCACTGTGGCGTCGACAAATGCGGCAAGCGGCGATAAGCCGCTGATGGGAAAATTCCGCATTGCCCGCAGTGTCTGCACGCCATATAGAGCGTCCGCCGGGACCGGCAGCTCACCCAGTGGATCCTTCTCGGTTCTGAAGTTATCGGTCATCTGATCAGCCGTTCGGTTATCGCTAGGCACGGACTATCCTTGCCATGCCGTTGAGGAAAGGGTTCGACAGTCGTTCTTCGCCGATCGTAGTCGTAACTCCGTGACCTGGATGCACGATAGTATCGGCGGGTAATGCCGCTATGCGCCTGAGCGACGCCTCGAGGTGTGCCGGGTTCGAAAAAGGAAGGTCTGTGCGCCCAATCGAGCCGGCGAACAGGCAGTCACCGACGAGTGCGTTGCCGTGTCCGTGCAGAATCACGTGACCCGGGGCGTGGCCAGGCGCGTGCATCACCATGAGCTGGAGACGGCCCAGCGGAAGCGTCGCTCCATCGACGAATGATTCGTCAGGCGGGGGTGGCTCTTCGTAAGGGATCCCATACAACTGCGCCTGCCGTCCGCCGACCCGGTACAGCGGTTCATCGAGTGGATGAAGGTAGACAGGCACTTCCCACCGGCGCTTCAGCGGCGCGATCGCGCCAATGTGATCCACGTGCGCATGCGTGATCCAGATTGCCACCGGAGTGAGATTCAGCTTCTCGACCTCGCGGATGATCCGGTCGGGCTCTGCGCCCGGATCGACGATCGCCGCATCGGGGCTGTCACCGTCCGAGACGACGTAGCAGTTCTCCTGGAAGGCGCCCACGGATATCTGCGTCACGATCATACAGGATCCTCGATCTGTTCTGGGCTCGCGGGAACCGGCCCCTCGGCTGTCTCCAGAATCGGCGACTCTCCGATTCCGTGATGTGCCAGCCACCGCTCCGCCTCCAGCGCCGCCATGCATCCCGTGCCGGCGGAGGTGATTGCCTGGCGATAGTAATCGTCGATTACGTCACCGGCCGCGAACACCCCTGGCACGCTCGTCGACGTTCGCCACGGGTCAACCTTTATGTAGCCGTGCGGAGTGAGCTCGAGCTGGCCACGGAGAAACTTTGTGTTCGGCTCATGCCCGATTGCGACGAACATGCCGCCAACCGCCAGGCGGCTGGCCTCACCCGTTTGAACGTTCTCGACTGAGATCGCCTGGATTTCTGACTCGCCGTGAACCTCGACTACTCTGGTGTTCCAGATCACCCTCACCCTGGGATGAGCGAGCACGCGGTCAGCCATCACTTTCGATGCGCGGAACTTGTCGCGCCGGTGGATGATGACGACCTCACTCGCATACTTCGTCAGATAGAGCGCCTCCTCCATCGCTGTGTCCCCGCCACCCACGACGGCCAGCACCTTGTTGCGATAGAACATGAGCGCCCCGTCGCACACAGCGCACGCACTGACCCCACCGCCCTGCGTAGCGAGACGAAGCTCGCTCGGCAGCCCGATCCATTTGGCTTTCGCGCCGGTGGCGACAATTACTGTCCGCGCGCTTACCGGCTCACCATAGCTCGAGGCTATCACGAACGGGTAGCGTTCGAGATCGATCGAAGTAACGAGCTCTGATCGTACGACGGTCTCGTATCGAAGCGCCTGCTGCCGCATTCGTGTCATCAAATCGGGGCCGCTTACTCCCTCCGGAAAGCCAGGATAGTTCTCGATGTCGGTCGTCAGCATAAGCTGTCCGCCGGGGATCTCCGTTCCTACCGGCTCTCCCTCAAAAACGAGCGGGCCGAGGTTGGCGCGCGCGGCATATACCGCTGCTGTCCACGCGGCGGGGCCGGAGCCGACGATGACAACATCGAAGGGAGCGGTTTCGGACAATTCGGTAGGGCTCAGGTTCGAGTAGTACGGCTGCTGAATCCTAATCCTTTAGGAACGCCGTGCCAGCCATGCGCAGAAGTAGCTCTACTTCGGGATGAAGAAAAAATTCCTGACGTAACGGCGCGCAAGCGGATTATCGCTGAGGGACATCTGGTCGCGCTCGACGTCGAATTCGGTGAATGACCGAAAGGATCCGTTGTGATCGAGGAATCTGGTCTCGTAGCCTCCACCAAGAATGTCGTGAATCCGATCGAATACAACGCTCAGCGGCTCCGTGTGATGTCGCTGCTCGACTTCGACGAGTAATGCCGGGCGCCACCGCGAGATTGTGGCCGCGGCGCCCTGGATGACCGATACTTCCCGACCCTCCACGTCGATTTTCAGGACCTCCACATTCCCAAGGTCGTAGTCGTCGAGGAGCCGCACCGGTACCTCGACACGAATTGATTCACCGCTCGCGGGATTGAGACTCGCGGATTCATCGTCAACCTTGCCGTTCTTGAGCGGGACATACAGAACGGCGTTCCCTCGAGTATCCGATACAGCTTCGATGTGCAAAGAAAGTCGCCCGCGTTTCGCCGGGCGGGGCACCCGGGGGAACCCGAGATCGTAGAACGCACGGATCTGCCGCGCGCACCCGGACTGGGGCTCTATCGCACAGACATCGGCTCCGCGGGCGAGAAATCCATACGTGAAAATTCCGATATTGGCGCCTACATCGACTGCGGTTCCGTCTGCCCTGACCATCTTCATCACGGCGTCATACTCGGCTTCGAGCCGGTGCGTCATGCGCCTCGAGAAATAATGCGCGGGCGTGCGGAGACCCGAGGGGAGGAGTCGGTCGATTGTGTCGCCCACTTTGCGATAAATCCGGTGCGGCAACGGCTTCTTCCGCGCAAGGGGCTCCGTCATGTAACAGCGCTCACTTGCGGATTCGCCGGCCACCATCCACGACGATTGTCTCGCCCGTTACAAAATCAGAATCGAGGAGGAAAAGCAGCGCGGACACGACGTCTTTCGGGTCTCCGATTCTCTTCAGGGGTGTCGTCGCGATCAGCCGGCTGGTCCGCGATTCATCCCACCCTTCCGGCATCAGCACCGCCCCCGGAGCAATGGCGTTCACGCGAATACGGGGCGCAAGCACGCGGGCGAGAGACTCAGTCATCTTCACGACGGCGGCCTTCGATATGGCGTGGGGCACATATGCGGGCCACGTGTCGAATGCAGCGAGGTCGGCGATGTTGATGATTGTGCTTCCCTCTCTCATGATCCGCGCTGCGCTCTGGGACAGCATGAACGGGGCTCTGACGTTCAGCGCGAAGATCGAATCCCAGTCGGAGAGCGTGACCTCGCCGACCGGTGTGCGAAGCATCACCGCCGCGGAATTCACCAGAACGTCGAGCGCTCGATGCTTTTCCGACACCGCATCGATCAGCGCCTCGGCCGCGCCGGGGATCGAGAGATCAGCCTGAAACGTGTCGGCAGCTCCACCCGCTGCACGGATGAGGCGTACCGTGTCCTCCGCTTCGTCGGCGGCAGAATTGTAGTGGACGGCGACGGTCAGTCCACGGGCGCCGAGCGCGAGGGCGAAAGCGCGACCGAGCCGGTGGCCTGCTCCGGTGACCAGAGCCACTCCCTTATCCGTCACGCCACTGCCGCCCGCGACCATTTCTGCGCCGCTGCGTCCTGTCTCTCGAGCCACTCTGCGGGGATGTGCATGCATCCGATGGTTCGGGGGCCTTCAGGAGCACC
>DATAIM010000014.1:0-4235 GCA_036262655.1 Gemmatimonadaceae bacterium
CAGCACGGCGAACGAATCGTTCCCGGCGAACTTTTCGGCGGCGAGAACGGCATCGGCGGTACCGAGCGGCTTTTCCTGTATGGCGGTCTCGATAGTGAGGCGCTCGTGCGGAATGCGGTTGTAGTACTCACGAACGCTGCCGTGCTCAGGCCCGATCACAATGCAGACCGCCGTGAATCCCGAGTCGGCCAGAGCGCTGAGCACGTAATCGAGGAACGGCCGCCCGATCGGAATCATCGCCTTCAAGCCGGAGTCGGCAGCTGCGGATTGGTGGGGTGCGAGGATGGCGGAGTCGTCCGCCTTTCGCATCCTGGTTCCCAGGCCGCGTGCGAGGATTACTGCTTTCGTGGTCGCGTCATTCATCTCTCACAATACACGCCATAGGCCGAACCCGTGTGGGAGCGGGGCGTTCTCGGTTTCGAGGGCGACAAATTCAAGCGGCCGTTGCATCTTCGGAGCCGGTTTAGCGCAACGGAGGCCGTTCTGATTCCGCAGGGGGCGACGTTCGCTGCGACTCGTCAGCGACTGACAATGTCCTTCTGAAAGGCGCGCAGCCATGCCGGAGACTCGCCCTTGTTCGGTCGCCGCAGGATGAGAAACGTTGCCGGCAGGTATACGGTGAGCACAATAACGGCGCCAACTCTGGCGAGGAAAGTATCGTTGCTCAAGCCGTCAGGAACGCCAAAAGCGGCGAGCGCTCCTCCTGCCACCGCCACTGCCGCAAGCAAAACAGATTCACGCAAGTTGGCGGGAATCGTGAACAGCGCCAGCGTTCCGTACCAGCCCCATGACTGCGGCAGGCATGCAGTCCCGACGAGGAGCCATGCTTCCGATCGGCGCCATCGGGCGAGGGCGAAAAGCACGAGGAAGCCGCCGAAGTGGGCAACTGGCGGCGTCATGTTTCTTGCGGCCCGGACATTCGCCAGCCATGATGCCGGCCACATTGGAAAGATGAAAAGACTGGCCGCGCCCAGAATGAGCACGCCGAACCCTGCGGCAAGGAGCGCAACCCTCTCACTCGTTGCCAGCAGAATCGGAATCGATGCCTGGGGCTTTCCTACAGAGAGAAACGCGAGGGAGGGAAAGAAGAGCGCCGCGGTCATCACGATAGACCACTGCCCAAGCGACGCTGAGGAAACGAACGCCTGTGTAGTGAACATCGGCAGCAGGTGCCAGCCTTTGCGCGTCGCGCCGAGCGCGAGAAGAAACGTGGACAAGCCGACGAATAACATCGTTGCGGTACGCTCGGAGAACGGAACCAGCGGAAGCGCTGCGACGAGTGCAGGAGCCGGATACAACAACGGCCACTGCTCGAACTCCTTTCCCCGGCCGATGAGATGATAAGGGTCGCGATGCTCGAGCATTGCGCGCGCGCCGAACCAGACTGATCCGAAGTCCGAGTGAGCCTGGGTTCGGAACGCAAGCCAGGCGAGAACTGCCGCGAAAGCAGCCAGCGCGAATGCCATCACAACCCTTGAGCGAACTGCAGGTCGTCCGGAGCTCTCGTTCACTCACCTACGCTGCTGTCGGTGCTCCGCGAACGCAACCGCTCGCGCAATACGGACGATGCAATTGGACGCGACTTCGTTTCAGGACGGGCGCGGGGCCCGCCGGAGAAAAACGCAATTACCTGGAAACGAACCGCGATTTCCTCGCACAGTCTCCGGGGCCGGACCAGGAGATACCAACGTTCATGGACGCTTCTGAGACTCGTCCCCCTGGTGCTGGCGGGGCATCCAGTGGCCCTTCGAGTCGTTCACCAATTCGAGCCGTCGCTTCGTCAGCGCGCCGTACAGCCCGCTGAATTCCTCTTCCACAACCCCGGCTTGAAGAATTTCCTTCAGCAGTGCTCTCAAACCACTCAAACTATTGCACTGCTCGATCCGTTCGGCGAACGCTGCGCCGCTCCGAAACTGCATGCTTTTTTTCTTTGCACGCCCAGTGCCACGAGGCGGGTTGCCTCGACGAACGAGCCTGGAGCTCACCGTATTGCGCGTCTGTGCGATTACGCACATATTTGTTTATCAGGACTTAATACACCAGCCTGTCTCGACAACCCGGCGCTTTCTGGCGAACGCCTTCTCTCCAAGGAGCGTCCAGATGCCCAGCGTCGACTCCGAGATTGACCGCGCCGAAGCGATTCTCATCAGACAGTGCAGTTTGACGATCGGCGGTTTGGCTCCTCTCTCATCTGCTGAAAGCGCTGTCCGAAATCTTGCCGCTCTGATGCGCGGGGCCGACATACCACCTGAGCGCGTTGTCACTCGGATCAAGAATGCCGCAGCGAGGTCCGGATGCGGCCCATTGCAGACCGGTCTGATGCGTTATCGGGACGGAGAGAGCGCCAGTCTCGTGACGAAGCTAGTATCCTGGGCGATTGACGCATATTTCGCCGAACCGGAACCCCTCGATACCATCGGTCGCTTCTCGATGAACGATTGGGACCTGCTTGCCGCCGAGTTGCGTCTCGTCGCAGAGGCGTGTGGCGAGCTGGATTCGCCCGCGGGCCCGAAGCTGGCATCCAATGACGGGTGAGCTGAGGACGGGTGAGAACCCTGGAAATCCTTATGTCGGCAACGGCAAATAATCCCGCCGCGCCGCTCCGTAGCATTCGCAGGATGCGATCTCGAGCTGTTTTCTGTCAACGATTGTAACCCGACCCCGGACATAGCGAATCGCTCCGGCGGCCTTCAGCCAACGTGAGACGCCACTCACGCCCTCGCGCCGAACACCGAGCATGACAGCGAGAGATTCCTGGGTCAGGTAGAAGGTGTCAGTGTTTCCGACGCGGTCGTGCGTCATCAGCAGCCAGCGGGCACACCGCGCGGTAACCCCATGGAGGCTGTTGCAGGCGAGGGACTGCGTCAGCTGATTGATGAAAGTCCGAGTGTAGATCTTGAGAAGCCGCTCGAGAGTCGGGAGCTTGACCAGTATCCTGAGGAGTGTCGCAGAGCCCACACGGTACGCGGAGCCGGCGATCTGCACATTCGATCGGGTCGCCAAAATTCCATCCCCAAGGAGGGCTGAGAGGCCGGTGACCCCTTCGTTTCCCACTGTTGCTGCTTCGACCGACCGACCGTCTCGCATCACAGTCAACAGCGAGATGACCGCCGTTCCGGGGAAGTAGAAGTACTCGTCCACATGCCCGGGCTCCCCAAGGACGGCACCCAGTGGCAGCTCCACGTGCTCGAGGTGCGGAGCGAGCGTATGGTATTCCAGCTTCCCTAGACGCCCGAGAAGTGCGTTCCTGGGGTTGAAGGGCGTGCGGCGCGAAGCGCGCGACTTTGTTGAAGTTGTCATCCAGTCCTGACCGAGAAGGGGGACACCCACTTTCGGCGGAGGGGACGATGACCTGCCCGGAACGTCGGAGGAGAATGCGGTTTTTGAGCCTGTGAGTGCGGCAGCTGCCGCAGCTCTAAAAGAAACCTAACTCATTTCGCCGACGGCTGAGGAACGTAGAAACCTGGATACTGAACAGGCAGTATATAATCTCCCTGCCCTGCCTCGCCCGGCCGATTTGTGAATTCATGGAGCGTACAGGGATCGAACCTGCGACCTCCTGGTTGCAAACCAGGCGCTCTCCCAGCTGAGCTAACGCCCCGAAACTCAAATATAAACGGAGCGGAGCGCGTTCAACTACTCAGGTTCACTCATGCGCCGGAAGCGGCTCCATCGTCTCGGGGTTGACGGGCACCTGCACCTCATCGCGATACGGCGACGTCATCAGTGTCAGGCGCATTCTCGGGAAGGCGTCCATGAACGACATGTAGCAGAACCCCCAGACGCCAAGAAAGCCCAGAGCCACACCCAGCTCCCACAGGCCAAGAGGAATTTCCGCCGACCTGTAGTAGAGGGACGGATATACCTCGAGATAGCGGTGGAACCACAGGCCGAACACGGTGAAGAAGGCAAACAGCGCCATGGTCGGGAGAAACACCTTGGCGGCACGGGACATCAGGCCGAAGAAAGGGCCGAACATGAGACTGACGGTGAGGAGGGTAAGTGGCAGCCACGGCTGAATCAGTCGGAGGCGTGCCCAGTGGGTCTCCTCACCCATGTTGCCGTACCAGATAACCAGGTACTGGCCGAACGTGAGATAGCCCCAGAATGCGGTGAACGCGAAGCAGAGCTTTCCCAGATCGTGAAAATGCTTCTCCGTGATCATGTCGTAACGGTCGAGATACTTCCGCCACGACATCGTCAGGATCGTGAAGCTGGCCAGCGCCGCGACCCAG
>DATAIM010000015.1:0-1878 GCA_036262655.1 Gemmatimonadaceae bacterium
GGGATCGCGCTCGCAAATGCTCACTCCTCCCGCAAGCGGGCGGAACGGCGCTCTGTACGACGGACGGTCAGTCGCCGCGAGCGACGCGAACAGCCGTCCGTGAAACCCGCCGCGAAGGGCTACAATTCCGGTTTTGGCATCCGTTGCGGTTGCCCGTCCCCACCTCCTCACGAACTTGAACGCACCCTCGTTTGCCTCTGCTCCCGAGTTGCAGAAGAAAACGCTCGAAGCAAAAGAGTTTTCGGTCAGAAATCGGGCGAGGCGCTCCCCGGGACCTGCCTGGTAAAGATTCGATACATGAACGAGACCAGAGTCGAGAACTTCTTCGATCACTCGGCGAATTCCGGCGTCATTGTATCCAAGCGCGTTCACGGCGATACCGCTGGAAAGGTCGAGGTATGCCTTCCCCTCCTCGTCGTAAAGCTCCACGCCCGCTCCTCGCACAAACCGCATTGGCGCGCGCTTGTAGGTCGCGAGAATGCTGGGGCTCGCTGATTCCGACGTATCGGCGCCGGCCTGGCTCTCGATGAGAGTGTCCGTCATGTCATGCTCGGAGTAAGAGACAAAAAGGTTCCTGCGTCGTGATCGGAAAGCGATTCCACGCTACCGATACGAACGCTTTTCGCGCCAGCTGAAAGTGCCGCGAATCCGGCGTCGATCTTCGCGCACATTCCCTGATTCACCGTGCCATCCGCGACAAGGCCTTCCACCTGTGTCGGATCGAGCGTCGGGATGCGGTTCTTCCGGCCATCCATCACCCCCTCCACGTCCGCTACTAGCAACAGCTCCCCTTCAAGAGCGCCCGCGAGTGCCGCCGCGGCATCGTCACCATTGACGTTCAGAGCTTCGCCGTAGACTGATTTCGCGTCGCGCGCGACAGGGGAGATCACCGGGAGAAACAGCGCCGCGAGAAGTGTCTCGATCAACGTCGGGTCAACGCTGGTCGGTCGTCCTGTCCGGCCAAACCGTGATTCATCGATTTGCTCGGCCCCTATCAGTCCCCCGTCTTCACCGGAGACGCCGACCGCCGGCACGCCAGCGGCGACGAGTGCGCCAACCAGTCTCTTGTTCGCGCTGCCGGACAGGACCATTCTCACCAGATCCATATCCTCGTGCGTCGTGATCCGGCGTCCATTCACGAATGACGGCTCACGACCGAGCTCCCGCTGCAGCCCCGAGATCTCGTCACCGCCACCGTGCACCAGGCACAGCGATCCGGGCTCCGAGCTCCATCTATCACGGAGTGTCGCGATGAGCGCAGGATCCGACTGTACCCTGCCCCCAAGCTTGACGATAGTGATCACGCCGGTAATCCGAGCGTTTCCGGCAGCCCGAGCATCAGGTTCGCGTTCTGAATTGCCTGGCCTGCTGCGCCCTTCGTCAGGTTGTCGATCGCCGCTGTTATGATCAGTGTTGGCGTTGACGTGTTCGCAGCAGTCACAGCGGAAATACGGACGACATTCCTGCGAACGACGTCGCGAAGCGAGGGTGTCACTTCAGCGATTTCTACGAAGGGTTCACCCGCGTACGTCCGCGTCCAGGCATCGAGAGGGTTGTCTGCTGCGGCTTCAAGCTGAACGACGATAGTCGCAAGAATTCCCCGCGCGACAGGAAGCAGATGGGGTGTGAACACCAGATCGTTAGACAAGCCGTGCGCCTTGAGGAATGCATTCATCTCCGCGAGGTGCCGGTGATTATTTCCTACACTGTACGCCCGGAAGTCTTCACTGATCTCCGCGAACAGAAGCTCGGGCCTCGGTGTGAATCCCGCACCTGTCACTCCGCTTGCGGCGGACACCGCGATCGTCGACCGGGGTTTCAGAAGATTCGCTGAGATCAGCGGAAACAGCGCCAGAAGGATGCTCGTCGGGTAGCACC
>DATAIM010000016.1:0-2093 GCA_036262655.1 Gemmatimonadaceae bacterium
GAGGGTCAGCGCTCTCGCCGCGCAGCGGGATGTCGACGCCGTGAGAAGGCTCGTTATCCGGTTGCTGGCAGGCGGTATATTGCTGGCCACCGCAGGCGTCGCCGTCGGAGAAATGATCATTCCTGCTTTCATCAGGTGGTACTTTGGCGCGGCTTTCCTTCCGGCGACCCCCGTGTTTCGAACCTGTCTCCTCGGCGCCATTCCCTATGTGGTTTACATACTGATGCGGAACATTCTCGACGCGATCGACGTCAAGGCGGTGAACAGCAGGAACCTGATCGTGAGTCTGATCGTGCTGACGGTCTTCTGCGTCATCGATTCCAGCCTCATGTGGATGTCCGCAAGTCTCGTTGGTTCGTTGTCCCTGCTTGGAGTGCTGACTTTGCGAGATACCTATCTCCGACTGCGGCGGGAATCACCCTTGACGAGAGAGGTCACTGCTTGACCTTCAGGAGGAAGGGGATCATCCTCGCGGGCGGATCGGGCACACGCCTGTGGCCCAGCACGAGGGTGTTGTGCAAGCAGCTAGTGCCGGTTTATGACAAGCCGATGATCTATTATCCGCTCACCACCCTGATGCTTGCCGGCATTCGCGAGATATTGGTCATAAGCACGCCGTCCGACACGCCACGATTCAAGGAGCTTCTCGCCGACGGATCACATCTCGGACTCGAGATCTCATATGCCGTTCAGCCGAATCCGGAAGGTCTGGCGCAAGCGTTCATCATCGGCGCGGATTTTCTTGGGTCGAGCCCGGCGGCGCTGATACTAGGGGACAATCTCTTCTTCGGACACGGTCTCTCCGACCAGCTTCAACGCGTTGCGGCATCAGAACATGGGGCCACTATCTTCGCGTATCACGTGAAGGACCCCGAGCGGTACGGAGTCGTCGATTTCGATGCGACCGGGCATGCGCAAAGCATCGAGGAAAAGCCTGCGCAGCCTAAATCATCATATGCTGTCGTCGGGCTCTATTTCTACGACAATGAGGTGATTCGGATCGCGCGCGACCTCGCCCCGTCGCCACGCGGGGAGCTCGAGATCACCGACGTGAACAAGGATTACCTGTCGCGAGGTGCCCTCAAGGTTGAGACCCTCGGACGCGGCATGGCCTGGCTCGATACAGGCACTCACGATGCGCTCCTGGCCGCCTCCAATTTCGTTGCGGTCGTCGAAGCGCGACAAGGTCTCAAGATCGGATCCCCGGAAGAGACGGCCTACAGGATGGGATACATCGACGAGCGCGCCTTCACCACCCTCGCGCGCAGCATGGGCTCGAGCACCTACGGCGAGTATCTCCTGACGGTCGTCGACTCGGTTTCTCCCGCAGAATGAAATTGACTCAGACGCCGCTCGCCGGCGTCCTTCTCGTCGAACCGCGGGTATTCCGTGATGAACGCGGTTTTTTCCTCGAGACGTACAACCTCCGCGAGCTGGAAGGAACCGGAATCCCGTCCCAGTTCGTCCAGGACAATCACAGCCGCTCCACGAAAGGCGTGCTGCGCGGCCTTCACTATCAGCTGACCATGCCGCAGGGGAAATTCGTCCATGTAGCGCGGGGGCGTATCTTCGACGTGGCGGTAGATATCCGGACCGGCTCTCCAAGCTTCGGACGCTGGTTCGGCGCGGAGCTCAGTGATGAGAATCTTCGCTCGTTGTGGATTCCACCCGGATTTGCCCATGGATTCTGCGTGCTGTCAGATGTCGCCGACGTCATTTACAAGTGCACCACCCTGTACGATGCCCATGATGATCGCGGAGTAGTGTGGAACGACCCGACGATCGGCATTGAATGGCCGGTCTCCGATCCGCTGGTATCCGGAAAGGACTTGCGGCTCGAACGTCTGTCGGAGCGTCGGCCCGACCTCCCTGCCTATCATTCGTGAAAGTGATGGTAACTGGCGCCGGTGGAATGACCGGCTCGGAGCTCGTGCGGCAGGCGCAACAGAAGGGGTGGGAGTGCGACGCGTTCACGAGGTCCGAGCTCGACGTTACGGCCAGGGATGCCGTTCACTCGGCCGTCGAAATCTCAGACCCGGATATCGTTTTCAATGCCGCCGCGTTTACCGCGGTGGATGCTGCCGAGTCGGCGC
>DATAIM010000017.1:0-1679 GCA_036262655.1 Gemmatimonadaceae bacterium
CAGCCGTGCGACTGCGAGTATCCGATTCGCGATGGCTCTGGCGTGCCGTGGATGCCGTAATGCTCCTTCGACAGATCGATCCAGACCGGACCCACGGGATTATTGGGTCCCGGTGCAATTTTCGCTTTCGAATGCGTGGGATCCGCGTCCCAGAACAGTTGCGGATTGTAGTGGAATGGCGGGTTCTTGGCGACTCCGTTGATCTTCCAGGTGCCGATCGGTAGCGGGTCGTGCTCGCTGCCGATCGTCGCCGGATATTGGGCGATCAGTTTACCGGCCGCATCGAGCGCTGAGACGGTCAGCTTCGACTTGCTGACGACAACCGTCGCTGCCTTCACGGGGATCTCGGTGGCGACGTTGGGTGCGATGATTTCCTCTCCCGCGGCGCTGAATGTCTTTCCGGGGTTCAACAGCTTCAACAGGCCCGGACTCGTGTGAAATTTTTCGCCGAGCGCCTCGAGGACGGACTCATAGCCGAGGCGGGTGAGTTTTGACTTCTCCATCATGTCCTCGGGAATCTTCTCGTATGGACCGGCGACATCCTCCTGGGTGAGGGCGTAGGGCGTGACGGCCGGGGCGGTGTCCACGTTCAGCATCTTCCAGGTTTCGGTATCCACTATGCCGCTCGCGGGCAGCCCGCGTGATTCCTGGAAACCGGCGAGGGCCCGTAAAAAATTAGCGCCGGCGAAGCCATCGATCTCACCCACGGAAAAGTTGGCGCGGTCGAGAATGACTTGAGCGCGGACCACGGCCGCGCCTTTCATTTTTGCCGCTACCGGCGGCATCTGACTCGCGTCGTTGATGGCGTTGGCATCGAACTTTACCACCGGCTCGGCCACACGGTTGCGCGTAGTCCGTTTCCGCGGCTTCTTCGCAGCCGCAAAAGAGACGTCGCACATGGCAAGTATGAGAACAAAAGACGCAAACCGGCGCATGAAGCTCCTCCCTCACGTTAGATACCGGAGCGTGTACGGCTGTTTCGCCGTAGGGCCCGTATACTACGTTGAAAGTGATTTCTTACGCCCCCAACTTCGAGGATGTACTACTGGCGCGAGCGTTTCGCGACATCCGTGAAGGTTTCTACATCGACATCGGTGCAAGAGACCCGCTTGACGGTTCAGTGTCCAAATTTTTCTACGATTCCGGGTGGTCGGGCATCAACATTGTGTTGAGTGACGAGTCTCTGGATCGTCTGACCGCAGGGCGGCCGCGCGATATCAATCTGCACACGCCTGGTGCGGTCGCGCAGGCGCTTGCCTCGCTCTGCCGCGAGCATGCGCCCCAGAGCATCGAATTTCTGCGTGTCTGCGTCCCTGGGTCCGCGGCTCCGATCCTCGAGAGCGGCGACTGGGAAACGTACCGTCCACAGGTGTTGTTGTGCGAAGAGCACGGAGACGGTGGCCTCGATGGGCTGCTCGCGGCCGTCCGCTATCAAGCTGTTTACTTCGACGGCATCAATCGCTGGTATGTGCGCGAGGAGAGCGCAGCGTTGCGAGCCGTGTTCGCGACTCCGCCGAACAACCGGGACGGCTTCGTACCCTATGCGCTGCATCGCGCCTGCATCGAGCGGGATGAAGCTCTGGCGGAATCGCAGCGGCTCGAGGCGCTGCTGTCCTCGTCATCGCCCGATCGCGGGGGTTCGCTCCAGACGAAAGACGGTATCATGCTTCAATCGCTCT
>DATAIM010000018.1:0-2762 GCA_036262655.1 Gemmatimonadaceae bacterium
TAGGGCGTGCGACGGCCATCGCACCGTAGACCTTGCTGGGGTGGACAATCCCCGGAATTGCGTCGCCAACCGTCACGATGTGAACGTCCGCGGCCGCGAGCGAGAATCGGAGGTCGCCTTGCGGCTGGTACGGAAGCGAAATGAGGTTCGTGCCGACGAAGCTGTCTACCTCCTGCTTCCCTACACCACCCCCAATGAACATGAACAGGAGACGCTCATCGTCTGCGACATTGCGTGCAGCCTCCAGAATGGTCGTCAACGGGTTGGAAGGCCCGTGATTTCCGCTGTACATGACGACCTTGCGAAGATCGGGAGCGTAAGCCTGCCGAAACGGGTTTTCATCGTGCTCGACAACGACCTCCGGGTCTTCGGCAGGCCATGGAGGGAGCACGCTGATGCGGGCGACATCCTGCTTGCCGGCGATTCGTTCGGCCATGAACCGATCAAGCACCACGACGTCGTCCGCGCGCTTCAGCATTCTCCGATTCAGCCACTCGAATCCGCGGACTGTCATCGAGCCTGCTCGCGCCAGTCCGAGCGCAACCATCTGGTCGGGATTGACATCCATCACCCAGTATTTGACGCGTGTCTTCCGGAGCGCGCCGATAACGAGCGCTCCGAGGGACGCCATCGGCGGCGAAGTGCTCACTATTACCGCGTCGATCCGGCGTTTCCAGAGACTCCTGACGATGGCCTGCGTGACAAACGCGAGTCCGCCGGCAACCCGCATGAAGATCGAAGCCTTTCCAAAGCTCGAGAACGGTATCCGCCGCACATCAACGCCTCGCAGCAGCTCGCGGCGAGGATACGTCACCGATGGATCGTCATATCCCTGGCTCGACGTGTATACGGTGACGTGATGCCCCCGCTGGGCCAGCTCTTCCGCAGCATCGGCGAGATGCTGTCCGACCGCAGCAGGGTCGGGTACGTAAGTCTGGGTAATGAAGACAAAAGTCTTCGGCCGCTCCGTCACGATGTGACTTCTGCGTAGACTCGAAGAGTTTCGCGCGCAGCACGGTCCCAGGAGAAACGCCTTGCATTTTCGTATCCGTCAGCAACGAGAGTCTGCCGCAAGTCAATGTCGAGGAGGCAGCGCTGAAGTGCGCTTGCCATGTCGTCGACAGAATGCGGATCGAAGACAACTGCTCCATCCCCCGCGACCTCTGGCAACGCCCCGGCCGATGAGCACGCGACGGGAACGCCTGCCTGCTGAGCATCTATCACCGGCATACCAAAGCCTTCATAAAGCGATGGAAACGCAAACAATGACGCGTTCTGCATCAAAGCGTCGACGTCCGCGTCCGGCAGGTGTCCAGTGAAGTGGATCCTATCCGTTTCAGCGGATTCCATCTCGGATCGGGCGGAGCTTTTCTCCGGCAGATGGCCAACAAGTACAAGCGCGTGGGGCACCGAGTGCGAGATCTTCGTGTAGGCCGCGATCAGCCGTCCGATGTTCTTGTGGGCACTGAGGCTGCTGAACGCCATTATGTAAGGGCGTCCTATATCCCGGAGGAGCTCAGCGGCTCCGTTCACCTCTTTCTGGTCGGTCACTGTCTGCTTACCCGCAAGATGAATGACAGTCACCTTTGTGGCCGGCACATTCATGTGACGGATTATCTCACCCTTTGAGAATTCGGAGATCGTGATCACCCGCTCAGCGCGCTGAACGGTGCGCTCGACGAAGAACTGAAACGCGCGCCGGCCGAGCGCAGTACGCCGCCCGGTGTGCCCGAGGTAATTCACGTCGTGAACCGACACAACCTGCGGGCCGGGTGCGGCAAGAGGACTCACATATCCCAGCGAGTGCGTGAGTGCAGGTTTTTCTCTCAGCAGCTGAAGCGGCAGCATTGTCTGTTCCCAGGAATACCGAAACGCCCGGCTCATCGCGATCACCGGACAAACGACCTTTCTAAAGTTGGCCGCCGGAGTGATCTCGAGGTCCGCTGCTTCCCTGCTGACGAAGATGGCGTACTCATTGTCGGAATCCTGCCTCGCGAGCGCCTGCACGAGAGAACGCGCATATGTCTCGGTACCTCCCACGACTCCAGGAATCAGGTAGAGCAGATTTAGCGCTATCAGCATCGGGGCGCGTTCATTCCGCCGCGCGGGGAACAACGCTTTCCAGTGGCGTGTTCGTCCACCGGACGGCGGGGCGCGCCATCCATCTCAATCGGGAAACAAAGAGCATGATCGCGTATGCACCACCCGCAACAACCAGCGCGTAGAACGTTCCCCCGAAATCGCCTCGGTTGAAATCCACGACGAACGCGAAGGAGAGGAAGTACAGACCGGGGTGCGCATCCGCGTTTCGAACAAGCTTCACCATCAGGATCGAAACGACCGCAAATACGATGAAAGGCCCGACCCAGGAGAAATTGAGAAAGGCTTCCGTGACCGGAGTGTAGGCGAAGCCCATCAACCCCGTGGTGCCGAAGGCGTCTCGCATGAACTGGATCGAAAGACTCTCGGGCTTGTCAGGCCATAGTGCGCGAGGCATGAAAAGCGAGGGGGCGGCGATATAAGTAAAGCCCCAGCGCAGCGGCCGATCGGTGTTCACATAGTGCATCAAAGTGAAGATGGGGGATACGAACTCATTCTGAGTCACCAGCAGCTCGATCGGGTTAAAACGCGTGAGGAGAGCCGGATCCTGGATTACCTGGCGAACAATTGCGAGGGCGGTAAAAGCGGCGAAGGCGACAAATCCGATCAGCACGCTTGCAAGCCGGATGACAGCCCGCCGGCGCGTGGCTACGACCGCAACG
>DATAIM010000019.1:0-1611 GCA_036262655.1 Gemmatimonadaceae bacterium
CCATCGAGCAGCGAAACCCCACAAAGACGTCTCGCTCGACTGTCGGGACCGCAACGGAGATTTACGACTACCTCCGCCTGCTCTGGGCGCGAATCGGCCACACTCACTGCCCCGTTTGCTCGCGGGAGATGAAGCCGGACACCGTCCAGTCTGTCGCCGATACAGTGCTCCGCCTCGCACCAGGCACACGGTTCTACGTTGCATTCCCGCTGCGTCTATCGGACAAGGTCACCCACAAGGTCGTGGTCGAGAATCTTCGCGCGCAGGGGTTCCTGCGGATCCATGCGAACGACGCCGTCATGCATCTCGACGATCTCGAGCAGGCGAAGATCGACCTCACGAAAGTTCGAGAAGTTCTTGTAGTGGTCGACCGGCTCGCACTCACCGACGACGTCGGCGCGCGGCTGAACGACGCCATTGGAACCGCGTTCGCCGATGGTGACGGTGAGTGCGTGATCATCCTTGCAGATACGCTCGAAAAGCTGCGCTTCACCGAGCGTTTCGAGTGCGCGTACGACGGAACCCGCGCGCCTGTGCCATCCCCGCAGCTGTTCTCCTTCAACAATCCCCGCGGTGCGTGCGAGCGGTGCAACGGCTTTGGCGCGGTGCTCGAGTACGACGAGTCCCTGATCGTTTGCAATCCCGATCGTACATTGCGCGATGGCGCGATCGATCCGTGGACCAAGCCCCGGTACGACAACAAGCGCAGAGCGCTCGCCGATTTTGCTCGACGCCAGGGCATTCCGATGGACCAGCCGTGGCGCCAGCTCAGCAGCACCGATCGTCACGTGCTTCTGAACGCCAGAACGCGCGGCTATAAAGGAATCTTTCCGTTCCTCGTCGATCTCGAGGAGAAGAAGTACAAGCAGTACATCCGGATATTTCTTCGACAGTACCAGACGGCGCAGGAATGCCCGGACTGCCACGGGTCCAAGCTCAAGCCCGAGGCGGTGAACGTCCGCGTTGATGGGAAGACCATCGCCGCAATCGCCGAGCTTTCGGTGACGAGGCTGTGTGAGTGGATCGAGAACCTCGAGGTTACACCGTTCGAGCAGGCAGTGGCCGAAACGATCCTTCGGGAGGCGAGAGACAGAATCAAGTTTCTGCGTGACGTCGGGCTCGACTACCTGTCGCTGAATCGCGCGACGCGCACGCTTTCCGGCGGCGAGGCACAACGTATCGGCCTCGCAAACTCACTCGGCTCGCAGCTCGTGGATACTCTGTACGTTCTGGACGAGCCATCGATCGGGTTACATCCACGCGACATGAACCGGCTTCTCACGCTTCTGCACCGTCTGCGCGACTCCGGCAATACGGTGCTCGTTGTGGAGCACGATCCGGCGGCGATCGAAGCGGCAGACTACATGGTGGAGCTGGGGCCAGGAAGCGGTGAGCATGGCGGCCAGATCGTGTTTGCGGGTCCCATGTCACGCGTCAGCGAGAGCCCGCTCACCGGGCAGTATCTCAGCGGACAGCGGCAGATACCGGTTCCTGCCCAAAGGCGGCGTGTCGGGCCTCGCTGGATAACACTCACTGGTGGGCGGGAGCACAACCTCCAGGGCGTCGACATTCGCATTCCGATCGGTGTGATGACAGTCGTCACCGGAGTTT
>DATAIM010000020.1:0-10440 GCA_036262655.1 Gemmatimonadaceae bacterium
AAACGTCCGAGAAGGACTGGGGCCTCTCGAAGATCGACGAGCTCTCACGAGGAATGCAGCAGAAGGTGCAGTTCATCGGCACGCTGCTCCACGATCCCGATCTCGTCATTCTCGACGAGCCATTCAGCGGGCTCGATCCAATCAACGCACAGGCACTGAAGGACACGATCGTCGAGCTCAGGCAGCGTGGGAAGACGATCATCTTCAGCACGCATCTTATGGACAACGCCGAGCGTCTTTGTGATTCGGTCTGCATCATCGCGCGGGGAGAGAAAGTGCTCGACGGGCCCATCGCCGACATCAAGCAGGCGCACGGAACCCGTAACATCGCGCTCGGGCTGGGCGGATCGCCTTCGAGCGCCGTAGCGGCGGTGCTCTCCGACCCGTCTCTCGTCGATCGTGTCGATGACTCGAACCGCTACTTCGAGATCGAGCTCGCCAGGGGCGCGGATCCGCAGGCGCTCCTCCAGCGCATAGTTGGTGCGGGTGCATCGGTTAACAGGTTCGAGATCGTACAGCCGTCGCTCCACCAGATTTTTCTCGAGAGAGTGGGTGCCACGGGTGTCGAGATGGGGATGACCGGACATGGCTAAGCTCTGGGCGATCGTAAAACGCGAGTATCTGGAGCGTGTGCGCACGAAATGGTTCATCGTCGTCACGATCTTCGGCCCGATTTTTTTCGGATCGATGATCATCATCCCGGCCGTGATGGCAAAACGGTCGAAATCGACGGCGGAATTCACCAACACGCGCATTCTCGATGCTACGACGACGGGCTTCGGGCAGCGCATCGCCGACGTCATGAGCCGCAGCCGGCAGCCCGGCTCGGCCCCTCCGCAGGTGATGGTCCTCAAGGCGAGTGAGTTGAGCAAAGCGGAGAGCACGGCTACGCAGCAGGTAATGGCGAAACAGCTCAGCGGCTATCTGGTGGTCGACTCACGGACCCTCCAGGGTGAGGAGGCGAGCTACGCCGGACGTAACGCGACGTCGATCGGAGACATGGAGCGGCTTCGCGCCGCCGTGAAAGAGGCGCTGCTTGCTCAGCGCCTCGAGAGAGCCGGCATCGACTCGAGTGAGGTGCGGAACATCACCTTCATTCCGCTCCGCCTGAGCTCGGAGCGTGTCACTGACAAGGGGCGTGGAGGATCGGGCACTGTCAGTATCATCTTTGCGGGCGGCATCGCCTTTCTGCTCTACATGTCGATTGTTCTGTACGGACAGAACGTGCTGCGGGGCGTCCTCGAGGAGAAAACAACGCGCGTTGCCGAGGTGGTCGTGTCCAGCGTTCAGCCGGAGACACTTCTGGCGGGGAAGATTCTGGGGGTTGGAGCGGTTGGGCTGACCCAGCAGATACTCTGGGTGATTACGACAGTGGTGATGTTCAAGCTGCGACAGCCGATTCTCGCGAAATTCGGTGTGGCGACGATGCCGTTCACTCTTCCGGAGATTTCGCCCGGACTGGCGCTCCTGCTCCTTCTTTTCTTCATCCTCGGATTCGTGCTCTACTCGTCGCTCTACGCGGCGGTGGGAGCATCGGTGAATACCGAGCAGGAAGCGCAGCAGGCGGTGCAGCCGATGCTGATCCTGCTCGTTGCAACGGCGATCTTCATCAATCCGATTCTGCTCAATCCGACATCGACGCTCGCGAGCGTGATGTCATGGCTTCCGTTTTCGGCGCCGATCATCATGCCGCTGCGCCTGAGCCTGGGGAGTGTTCCGTGGTACGAGCTGCTCGGCTCGCTGATAGGGGTAGGGCTCGCGTGTCTGGCCGCGACGTGGTTTGCTGCGAGGATCTATCGCGTCGGGCTTCTTATGTACGGTAAGCGGCCAACGCTGAGGGAGATGGTCCGGTGGGTTAGATACTCACACTGATCTGCTCAAAAGGCTGACGGTCATGGTCGGCCTTTGAGCAGAGTCAGTCAGATCAGACGGTGGCCTGCGCGGTTTGGGGCGTTGTGCAGTAGCGGTCAAATGCACCAACAAGATCATCCGCGATCTCGGATGCGGTTCGTCCCTCGATCTGATGCCGCTCGAGCATGAAGACGAGCTGGCCATCCTTGAGCAGACCGATCTGTGGCGATGACGGCGGGTATCCCGTGAAGTAGCTTCGGGCCCGCTGTACAGCCTGAACATCCTGCCCCGCAAAAACCGTCGTGAGGGTATCCGGCTTGACCGGATGCTGGATGGCTCTTGCGACTGCCGGGCGGGCATTTCGCGCCGCGCATCCGCAGACCGAATTCACCACCACGAGCGTCGTCCCTTTCGCATTCCTCAGCTTCGCGTCGACCTCGTCGGCCGTTCGCATCTCTTCAACGCCTAGCCGGGTGAGCTCCTGTCGCATCGGCGTGACAATTCTTTCGTCGTACATCGTGTAAATACCCCGCTTGTGTGTTGATCCTTCGTGCTTTCGAATAATAAGCAGTAATGCGCGGAGCGCCTATTGGCGGCGCCTCTCGATGAACGCTTCGCCCGGAATACCTGCGCGAACAGTGCCATCACTCCATGCAGCGTGCTCTTTTCTGAGAAGCATGTATCGCACCCATTTCACGACGCCTGCAAGCAGGACGGCAAACAATGAGATGGTGACGACACGCCAGCCGATCGTGCCGAGCGCCATGCCGGGCCAATCGTGCATATGCGCTCCTCCAGTTCCGAGCGGCTCCCGGCTCAGGATGATCAACACCCCGCTCGCGAGCATCTCAGCAGATCCTTCGGCAACAGCGAACGCCGGCGCGCGCCACGTCCAGCTTCGGAGCGGGTGACGGCTCAGGTGAATGGTCGCCATCAGGAGAAGGAAGATCGCGCCGACTGCGAGAGTGACGGCGACGTAGGTGCCGCTGGCTCTCTCCGCGCGACTCAGCACCATCGCACGATAGAGCCGTGCGACGATTCCAGTGACGAGACCCATGTCGATCAGCGAGCGCGCAAGCTTCGTGAACGCGGCCGGCTCCCGAATGGTGACGGTCTTCGACAGGCGCTGCCGCAACCGCTCGCTGTTCTGTCTCGCGATGAAATCGCGCATATGCTGAATGTACACCCTGTACCGGGTCGCGCCGAAGTTTGCCTCGCATGAGAGGCTCGGAGACTAACGGACCGAGGAACATCCAGTGCGAGGCGCATTGTGCGTTTACAGTTGTGAGTCTATGCGTTGACTGCGGAGCGGCTGCTGTCGGCCCGAAAGGAAAAACGCGACGCCTTACCGCATGACGCGACAACTCACGACGGTAAACGCACAACCCGTCTCGGGATGCGTTTACCCCAGCGATCCCGTTACCTGCAAGACCCCCCGATAGTCGGTTGGGTATGCATCCCCGACTGTGGATCGCCGCGGCCGTCGCCGCGACGCCGATTCTGGCGCTGAGCCCTGTCGCATTTCCCTCCGGCAACGCCGGATGCGTGAAAGGCGCCCCCGGGGCACGGTACAATCAGCGGCTCTTCGTGTCGCTGATGAGACGCAGGGACGACATTGCCGAGAGAACCCTTGCCGTCTACAACGTCCTGCGCGTCAAGTCACATGATGTGAAGGCGGTTAACGATCCGGCATTGTGCACACGCGCCGCCGCCGCCTACAACGTCGCGGTGAAGGACGAAGAGCCCGGCCGCAAAGTCCATATCCTGCGCGTTGGAGACCGCTACATCGTGATGGATCCCGACTATCGTCCCGACGATTACCACCGCGCTGTGACGTTCGACTCGACGTTCACGAGGCCGCTCGCCATGGTGATGGAGTAGCAGGAGGCTCAGCGGATCCAGTGCCCGATTCTTCCCCAGCGGATATCGGTAAGAAACGGTAGCGGCCTGTCACTGTCGTCAGCGTTGTACGCGTAATAGACGAACATCGGCTGTCCCCGGATGTTCTCGCGCGGAACGAAGCTCCAGTAGCGGCTGTCCTTCGAGTTGTACCGGCTGTCACCCATCATGAAGTAGTGACCCGGCGGTACCACCAGCGGGCCCCAGTTGTCGTGCGTCGGCTGCGCAGGCGCAGCGCCGAACCGCGATGACGCGAGACCAGATTTCTTCTGCCAGTCGAACAGGGGATCGGTGGAGTCGAAGACCTGATCCGAACTCGAAGGCGGAAAATTCTCCTTCGCCTTTGCTCCGTTCACAAACAGAATTCCCTTCCTCATGTAGATCGTGTCGCCCGGCATCCCTACCAGTCGCTTCACGAGAGTGGGATTCGGATCCCACGGCTGATCGGATTGTGGCGGCGACTTGAAGACGACTACATCGCCCCGGCGAGGATCATGGTAGCCGGGAAGTCGCGAGTTCGTGAACGGCACGTGCGGGCCATAGACGAGCTTGTTGACAAAGAGCCAGTCGCCGACGAGCAGCGTCGGGATCATGCTCCCCGACGGAATCCTGTACGCTTCGACTATGAAGGTGCGGAGAAAGATGAAGAAGACGAGCGCGCTCAGCAGCGCTTTGAAGTTCTCCCAGAAACCGCGCAGCGCGGACCGCTGCGCAAAGGGGCGCGCTCTCTGAGCGCGCCCCTTGCTCGACGCGACAGCCAATGTGCTTTACTTGAGGTGCTTGTTTACGAGCCGTGTCATCTCGAACATGGAAACCTGCTTGCTTCCACCGAACACGGGGCGGAGGTTGTCGTCGGCGTTGATCATGCGACGATTCTTGGTATCCTGGAGTCCTTTGCGCTTGATGTAGCCCCACAGCTTCTTCGTGACTTCGGTGCGGGGAAGCGGAGCTGATCCCACCACCGCGGACAGCTGAGCGCTCGGCGTCATCGGCTTCATGAACGCTGCACTCGGTGTGCGCTTCGACGCCGACTTCTTGCGGCCGGACGACTTCCTGGCGGAACTCTTCTTAGCGGTCGACTTTGTTCCTGACCTCGAGGACGACTTCTTCGCCGAGCTCTTCTTCTTCGCAGTTGCCATCGCTTCTCCTGAGTGGTTGAATCGGGGCGGGCCGTTTTACGCCGACGCGGATTCGCGTCTCGCGAGCAAAGTATAGCTACACTAGCCAATTGCAAGGGGAAAATACGCGCATTTACGAGGAGAGAAGCTCCATCATCCGCACGTCGTAGGGATCGGGCGATGGATCATCGCCCGCTATCTCGTAATTCTTCTGCGGTGTCTCGAGAATGAGTGGAACGTCCTTCGACCGGTGATCCTGCAGCAGCCAGCGGAAAGGCTCTTTCCCGATGGCGCCCTCTCCGATCAGCACGTGGCGATCCTTGTTCGAGCCGAGCGCTCCCTCGCTGTCATTCAGGTGGAAAAACGAGGGAGGTTCCCCTGCCTTGTCCTCGAACTCGTCGAGGATCGCTGTAAAAATCTTTTTCGATTCCGTGATGTCGTACCCCGACGCGAAGAGATGACACGTATCGAGTCCGTACCCTGTCCGGCGACGCAATGTCTTTGGAATGTGGGAGAGAATCTCGCCGATCTCGCCTGCTGTCTTCCCCATCGTGCGCCCCGCTCCCGCGGTGTTCTCTATCAGCAGGCGGGTGGATGAATCGATCGCCTTGAGAGCGGATGTGATCGCTGCCGCAATGCGCTTCGCCGAATCAGAGCGTTCGCTCGCACCGGCAGAGCCGGGATGAAAGCACACTGCGCCGACTCCGAGAGCACTCGATCGCTCCAGCTCCTTCTGCAGCCCACCCGCGGCGCGGCCCCACTTCTCGTCGTCGGGCGTAGCCACGCTGAGAACGTACGCCGCGTGAACCACGACATTATCCGGCTTGATCTTCGTACGCGCGAGAGCAGCACGAAAACGCTCGACCCTCTCCGGCTTGATTGAAACTTTGTCACCGTAGTACCTGGGGATTGCGGTGAAGCACTGCATCGCAGTCATCCCTGCATTGCCCGCACGAGTCACGGCCATATGAAGGCCGCCGTTGTCTATCGTGTGCGCGCCGAGGTATCTCGCCATGGGGCGTGGTCAGGCAGAAAGCGTGCTATCTGAACTTCACGCCAACCGAGAGGAGTACCATCACCCTCGCCCCGCCCTCGACTTCGGCCCTCGAGATCCGGTGGTAGCGGCCTTCCACGAACGTTCTGATCCCCGCAAGCGGAACAGTTGCACCGCCTCCGACATTTACTCCCCAGAAAGTCTTCACCTCAGGAATCGTCCCGCACGTTCCCTGAATACATTCCGCCTCGAAGTCGAGTGAGTATCTCCCCAACCCACCCAGGAGGTATGGAGAGACAGTGTTGTCGCCGGGATACGCCGCCGAATCCGCGCCGAGGTTGATCGATACGCTCGCGGTTCCGAAGGTCACGTAGGCCTCCGTTGTCAGTGCTCCACCAGTTGCCACGAGCTCCTTTTTCCCAAACTTCGCGTACGCGCCATCGATCCTGCCGTCGAGCGGTCCATAGAGTCTGATTTTTCCAAATGCGCCCGCGTGCCAGCCGTAACCGACTTCATCATCGAACGCGCCACGGGGAAAGGTCGCGCCGCCGAGGACCCCGGCGGTGAGCCTCGTACCAAATCCCGACTGGGCGATTGCCGGATCAGCCAGAGCAGGCATCGCAATGGCCGCGAGCACGATCAGCGAGCGAAACGGACGGTTCGTAGAAATCATGTTTTCGTCTCTCGGGGTTGGGGCTCGATGGAAGAGGAGCCGTTCCTGAATCGGTGCAGGCAATGATGCGAAGCTAGACAGTCCGCCGCAAAGCGCAAAGGCAATGCCCCCCACGTCATTTCCATTTCGCCGCCCGGTACCTCGGCCGCGTTGCACTGACCGCCGGATTCGGCGAATACTCGCTCCACCAGACGTGAACGGAGTCCCCTGTAAGGCGAACTACCGGCTGTCGCGCGCGGCCATTCGGGCTGCTGGCCAGAACACGGTCCTCGAAGATGTGTCCCATGCTTGTCGACAGCGCAACATCGATCAGCGGCTGCTCGGCGTTGGGGTCCTCGTATGCAACGGCAACGCGGTCGCCACGAGAAGCGACACTTGCGCGCGCGGGATGGCGGCCGAAGACAATCGGGATGGGGGCATGCCACGTCGAGCCGCTGTCCATGGAATGCGCGAAGAACACTCCGCCTCCGCTTGCGGGCTCGAGAAAATACGCAAGCTGTGCGGAACCGCTCACCGGGTCTACGGATATCGCGGGAGGAGGACGCCCGCAGCCACGAGTACCTCGATCCGTCGAATCGGCAACAACCGGCGCGGACCAGGACCCGCCTGAAACGACTCGCGATGTCATGAGAACAGCACTGCTATCGGAGCGCACGGTCCACCACGCCGCGATTGCCGGAACCCCGCTGTCGCCTGCAATGCGCAGCGAGGCGATGCATCGATCGTAAACCGGCCCGCTCACGCCGCGCAGGCTCTCCCTCGGCGCAAGCGGCGCGTCCGTATACACGATCTCGCTCCACGTGACGCTTTGACCGCCGCAGGCAGTGAGTAGAAGAGCAGCGGATGCAAGATGAGCCAGGCGCATCGCGGAAACTTATTATGGGGTTCGCGTTTCGCGTCTCGAGACTCGTGTATCTTTGAGGGACGCACCGCACTACAAGGGGACTCGATAATGACCGCCACGATTCGTCCGGGCAGCACCAGGCCCGCTCCTCAACCCACCGACAGGGAAGAGCAGGCTGGATTCGCGCCGCCGCGCACGTCGCCGCCGAACACTGGCGCCGGGTTCAATGGAAACCGCAGAGTGCCGCCTCCGGTCAACGAGCCCATCCGGAGCTACGCTCCCGGTTCCCCGGAGAGAGCAGCACTGAAAGACCGCCTTCGCAATATGTCCAGCGAGAGAATCGACATCCCCGCAATCATCGGGGGCCGGGAGATCCGAAGCGGAGACATGGCACAGTCGGTGATGCCGCACAATCACCGTCATGTGCTGGCAGACTGGCATAAAGTCGCGGATGCCGACGTCGACGCGGCGATAGCCGCTTCACGCGAAGCGCAGCGAGACTGGGCGAACTGGGCATGGGAAGATCGTGCTGCCGTATTTCTCAAGGCGGCCGAGCTGCTGACAACCACCTGGCGCTACACGATCAATGCGGCGACGATGCTCGGCCAGTCCAAGACCGCGTTCCAGGCGGAGATCGATTCGGCATGCGAGCTGATCGACTTCTGGCGATTCAATCCGTGGTATGCGCAGCAGCTCTACGACGAGCAGCCGCTGTCGGATCACACGATGTGGAATCAGCTCGACTACCGTGGACTCGAAGGTTTCGTGTACGCGGTCACGCCGTTCAACTTCACGTCGATCGCCGGAAATCTTCCTACTGCTCCGGCGCTGATGGGAAACACCGTCATCTGGAAACCGGCATCTAGCGCGATGCTCTCGGCGTATTACCTGATGAAGCTGCTCGAGGAAGCGGGGCTTCCCCCCGGCGTGATCAACTTCGTGCCGGGAGATGCAGGAATGATCTCGGACAAGCTGCTCGCGCATCCTGATCTGGCGGGGGTGCATTTCACGGGGAGCACGAGTGTCTTCAACAACATGTGGAAGACGATTGGCGCGAGCATGGCCAATTACCGCTCATATCCGCGAATTGTCGGCGAGACGGGAGGCAAGGATTTCATCGTCGCGCATTCGTCCGCTGATCCTGTCGCTCTCTCAGTCGCGATTGCCAGAGGCGGTTTCGAGTATCAGGGACAGAAATGCTCCGCCGCGAGCCGGATCTACGTTGCAGAGTCCATCTGGCCGGAGGTTCGTGACCGTACGGTTGCGATCATGAAGGAGCTGCGAATGGGCGACCCTGCTGATTTCAGGAACTTCATGGGTGCGGTGATCGACAGGAAAGCGTTCGACAAGATCGGCGAATACGTCGCTCACGGGAGGGGGAACGCCAGCATCGTTGCGGGTGGTGGAGTGAAGGGGGAAGAAGGTTACTTCATCGAGCCTACCCTTATAGAGACGCATGATCCGGGATACAGGCTTCTCTGCGAGGAGATCTTCGGCCCCGTCGTCACCGCCCATGTTTACGCGGATGAGAAGTGGGAAGAGACACTGGGGATTGTCGACCGGACTTCGCCCTACGCTCTCACCGGTGCCGTATTCGCGCGTGACCGCTCGGCCGTTCGTACGGCGGCCGTGGCGCTGCGGAACGCCGCCGGCAACTTTTACGTGAACGACAAGCCGACGGGTGCGGTCGTCGGGCAGCAGCCATTTGGTGGAGCGAGGGGATCGGGCACAAATGACAAGGCAGGGTCGAAGCTCAACTTGACGCGCTGGGTCAGTGCGCGAAACATCAAGGAGACGTTCTCGCCTCCGCTCGATCATCGCTACCCATTTATGGCCGAGGAATAAGGGGTATCGAACGCCCTTGTATCGCATACCGATGTAAACGCTTACATTTTTCTGTCCCGGCCAGCGAAGGGCGATGGCAACCATAAAGGACGTCGCACGCGAAGCTCAAGTATCGATAGCAACGGTATCCCGCGTCTTCAACGGCGCCGGAATCGTGCGTGAGGAAACCGCACGCCGTATTCGCGACGTCGCCGCGTCCCTGCGATACGCCCCTCATGGCGGCGCCCGAAGTCTCATCACCCGCCGCACGAGCACGCTTGGCGTCCTCCTCCCCGACCTTTACGGCGAGTTCTTCTCGGAGCTCATCCGCGGGATTGACGAAACCGCCCGGCACGCAGGCTATCACATCCTCGTGTCGCGGTCCTGGGAAGGAAGGAGAGAAGTCGAAGAGGCGATGCGCGCAATGCGCGGCCGGGTCGACGGTGTGGTGCTGATGTCGCCCCACGTCAACGCTGATTCGCTGCTCAACGTCCCGGTGACGCTCCCGGTCGTTCTCCTCTGCTCGCCCGCGACCGGGCCAGGCACCGACTCGGTGAACGTTCAGAACTGCCGCGGAGCGAGAGACATGATGGAGCACCTCCTGTCTCTCGGCCATCACAGGATCGCAATCGTAAAGGGAGCCAGCGGAAACTACGACGCCGCCGAGCGCCTGCGTGGATACCGGCTGGCGCTGCGGGATGCCGGTATTACCCCCGAGCGGTCCCTGGAATGCCGGGGCGATTTCTCCGAAGCTGGTGGCTACGCTGCCGCTCTTACGCTTATCGAGTCCAAACATCGCCCGACCGCAATCTTCGCGGCGAACGACTCGATGGCGATCGGTGTTCTCAGCGCCCTGCGCGAGGCTGGACTTCGAGTGCCGGAGGACATCGCCGTCGGAGGCTTCGACGATATTCCGCTCGCCCGCTATATGGATCCCCCTCTTACTTCTGTCCGGGTTCCCATCTCGGAGCTGGGTGCGCGCGCAGTTGGGACACTTCTCGAGGCAATCGCTCGGAAGACCCACCACACGCGACAGCGAAGCCGCGTATCGACGGAGCTCGTGATACGACGGTCAACTGGCGCGCCTTACGCGGAGCGGCCGCCGCCGCTGCGGCATTGAAACCGTGATCTGGACACTGCTCCACCAAGTGATTCGAATGCACACCACAGTAAACGGAGATCATCAATGAATACCGAAAAGTTCAAGCTGCACCGATTCAGCGGCTGGTTGGCTGTC
>DATAIM010000021.1:0-1600 GCA_036262655.1 Gemmatimonadaceae bacterium
GGCGGGAACACGATCGGCGGTCTGCTGCGCATAGATGAACTCTTCGCCAACTGTTGCGCTTTGCACCACGTATGCTGCAAACGCGCACTCGAAGTCGGCAACCGCACCGTCCACCAGCAGCTGTGCATTGGCGGGGGTCTCGACATTTATCGCCGGGATGCGGCTCGACGTTTCCACGTCGAGAGGATTCTTGATCTCCTCGCATGCGGCGAGCCCGAGGAGCGCGGTGACCGCAATGAGAGCGGAGCGCCGAAGTCTATCCATCATGTGATGATGATCTCTGTTGGAGGAATGATTTCTCATGGCTCACCAGGAGAGGTTGAGGTTCAGTACCCACTGAGTAGCCTGCGGGTTGGTCGTCTGGTCGAACAGGGCGAATCCACCGCCGCGACTCCCGCCGAGGAAGAAGGCCTCCGGATCGAGCCCCGGATACTTCGTCCACGTGTGAAGGTTCCGCCCCGCAACTCCAACGACAGCTCGGCTGAAACGGCCCAGGCGGTTGAAGGACTGGGGCAGCGTATACTGGATCGCGACCTCGCGAAGCTTCGTGTAGCTCGCGTCGTTGATGTATCCGTCAGGCAGAACATCCGTCCCTGCCTTCAGGCTCGCGATCAGCTTCGGATCATAGTCCTGCGGATAATACCATTCGCGGCAACGCGCGTTGACGACACAGCGGAACCGCTGGCTTCCATCGACCTTCACGTAATCGCGCTTGAAATCCACCAGCGCCGACAGGCGAAGGCTGCGGAGCAGCGAGAACGTATTCGAGAAAGAACCTTCGATCCGCGGAATCGTGCGACCGAGGAACACAAACGGTGCGCTGGCGCACGCGATGGAGCCGCCTCGGCCATCGTCGCACATGACGTTGGTGGCGGTCCCGGCCGGCGTTAGCTCCGCGGAGACGATCCTCTTGTTGAAGTAGGAGCCCAGGGGGTACCCGACCTGGTGTCGCGGGGGCAGAGATCCCGAGGCTGCATTCACGAAGTCGGCGACCGGTGCGCACGTGGATGGATACGGACTGCCCGGCACGTAAGTCGGACACGTCGTGCGTCGTCGCAGCTCGAGGACTGATTCCGGCGTTCCCAGGTCTTCGACTTTGTTTCTGTTCACCGCGTAGCCGAACGTCATGTCCCAGCCGAGCCGGTCGCTCGTCAGCGGACTCGCCCTCAGCAGCAGCTCGACTCCCGAGTTCACGATCGAGCCGGCGTTAAAGGGCTGCGTGCCCGGAACACCGATCGACGGAGCGATCGTTCGATCGAGGATCGCATCGAGCGTGCGCTTGTGGTAGTACGTGACCTCTGCGCCGAACCGGTCCCTGAACGCTCCCAGGTCGAAGCCGAGCTCGATCTCCTTGCTTCGCTCAGGGCCGAGATCGGGGTTGCCGATCGTGAGCTGAGTCACTGTCGGGACGTCGCCCGGACCAGTGGCGCTCTCGTAAGTCTGAAGCGCCGAGAAAGTGATCGGCTGCTTGCCTGATTCGCCGTATGCCGCGCGCAGCTTGAGCGCGTTCAGGTACGGAATCCGCGCCGCCGTTCCCTCGATCGGGATGTAGCTGACGCTGAACTTCGGATAGTAGACGCGGTCGAAGTTCTGCCCGAAG
>DATAIM010000022.1:0-5927 GCA_036262655.1 Gemmatimonadaceae bacterium
ATGTCATCCATCGCCGGCCTCAGCCTGTAGAGAGGAGGCAGAACGCTGATGATCATTCTCCGCCATCCTTCGCGGCCTTCCCACATCGAGTGCAGAATCGCGGAGCCGAGGAAAACGGCGGCGAGAATCGGCCAGTCGTAACGGAACAGACTCGAGATAAGGAATGCGATTCCACCGAATGAGAGAAACACGAGCGCGCAGAACGCAAGCGGCGCGATTGGTGAAACTGGCCGGGCGAAAATTCCGAAAATGCCGATCAGCATGAGGCATACGGCCAGAAAACCGACGAGGTACACGACGAAGAGCTGCGTATAATAGGCGGGTATGCTGACAGGCTTTGAGAACAGAAACCTGTAGTAACCGAGCTTCCTGTCGTTCGAGACGATGCCATTGAGAGCGATGAACGCCGCGATATACGCGACCTGCGACAGGACAAGCTCGAGAACGACGGTCGCGCGGGCGCGATCGAAAACGCCGCCGCTCACAGCACGTACCGGTCCGACTACCGTGAAGCCGATCGCAACACCAATGATCAGCAGCGCGATCGCACGATCGCGCACGAAGTCGCGGAGCTGCCAGAAGGAATACCGGCGGAGGTTCTGTCCCGTCATCGTGTCTCGCCGACCGCTTCCCTGAACTGCTGCTCGAGGACCGAGCGCGCGGGTACGACGCTCGCGACGAGAACGCCCTCGCCAATCGCGCGTGCAAGAGCGCTGTTCAGCTCGTTTACGTCCTTGATCGGTACTTCGAACTCTCCCCCGCCGGTGTCGACAGCAGAAGGAAAGATTTCCTTCATCCGATCTGCGCCGGCGACGATTGCAATCCTGTAAGTGCCCGCGGTCTCCGTTGTCTGATCGTATCCTGTTCGCACAAGCCGCTGGAGCTTTCCGTGATCGATGATCGCTACCCTGTCCGCGAGACGCTGCAGCTCATCGAGGTTGTGCGAAGCGATGATCAGGGTTCGTCCGGGACGCCTGAGCCCTTCCACTATTCCGCGAAAACGCTGAGTCCACAACGGGTCGAGGCCATGCGTCGGCTCGTCTAGAATGAGAATCTTTTCCTCGCGCAAAAGACTTTGCGCGAGGCCCAGACGCTGCAGATTTCCTTTCGAGAGAGCCTTCACCTTCTTCTGCCGATGCTCGTCGATTCCGAGCTGCTCTATGACGACGTCGACCCGAGCTCCGATGTCAGCGCGCGGAACGCCAGCGAGGGTCGCAAACCGCGCGAGCGCCGACTCGGCGGTCCATGCGGGATTGATCGTCATCAGCTCGGATAGATACCCGATGCCGTGCTCCTCGACGAATTTTCGCGGCCCCACCCCGGCGATTGTAAGAGAACCGCTCGTCGGCCTGATGTAACCGAGGAGCAGCGAGATCAGCGTGCTCTTTCCGGCGCCGTTGGGGCCCGCAATTCCTAGAACTTCGCCCTCAGCGACCTGCAGCGAAAACTCCTCGACTGCTGTAACCGAGCGGCCGAGGAGCGATCTGTAGATTTTTGTGACAGAGTTGAATTCGATCACAACGGCCGGTTGGGGAGACACGAGCTCCAGCTGCCGGGGCCTGCCCGGCTGATAAACCGCTGCGCCTCATCGAACCGGTTGAGTCGCGCCAGCGCGCAACCAAGATAACCCTGCGACGCCTTGTCGTCGGGATTCTCTGTAAGGGCGCGGACGAAGAAACGGCGCGAAAGCTCATAGTTGCCTGCGGAGAACAGGATCAACCCCATCTCCCGTAAGGCAATCGCGTTCTTCGGCTCGAGCCGGATCGCAGTCTCCAGCTCACGCCTCGCTGTCCCCAGGTCTCCTTCTTCCCTCGAGAGTCGCGACAGGAACACGTGCGGAGTCGCAAGTTCCGGATTGTCGCGCGCGATCTCCGAGAACGTCGTTCGCGCCGCTTCCCGGCGGCCGCTCTGCATCGCTGCCACAGCTTCGTTAAGGCGCTTGTCCGGATCGGAGCGCCGCGCGAAAACCATGTATCCGCCGATGAGCGCAGCGGCGAGCACCAGCACGGAAACGAGAAACCAGAAGTTCGTCGGGAGCCGGCTCCCTGCATACGTCGGTCCGGGAGGCAGCGGTTCCGCGGTAGCCGGCGGCGTATTGTAGGCGGGTGGCCCGTACGCCGCCGGCGGTGGCGGCGGCGATGACCATCCTGGTGCGGAGCCCATTGCTGAGCCGCCAGCTCCGGCGGATACGGACGGACCGGCCGGCGTCGTCGGCCTCGAATAGTCCGGAGCGGCCGCACCTGCCGCGGCCGCCGCAGCTGCCATTGGCGGGACGCTGACCGGAGGAGTGGGGGCCATAGGTGGGGCACCCATCGGAGGAGCAGCGGTGGATGGAGCACCATCGGGCGGGAAAGCGGGAGCTGCGGCAGCGTCAGCCGCCACCGCCGCCACCAAACCCGACTCGAGCTGACGATATCCTTCACGGGCAACGACAACATCGTTGTCGGTCGTCTTGTAGGTCGTCCGATTCGCGCGGTCGCGCGCGCCAAGGAACTCGAGGAGAGCGTACGCCTGCCCGAGAGAGATCACCTCACGCTGGCGAAGCTCGCGGATGAGGCCCTGACCGCCGAGGGACGAGCCGCCTATGAGAGCACGAAGTGCTGTCTCCGTGCCTTGCCAGAGCTCGAGGATATCAGCGGCCCGGTCTTCAGGCTCGCGAGAACGGTCGAGCCTCGAGACGATCGGCTCGACCGACCTCAGGGCGGCGAGAGCCGATTGCTGGTTGCCGTTCATCTCACGATCCGCAGAAGCCCGGCGTCGGCGCTTCCGCGGATGAAGCTCTCCGCGTCTTCCGTAGGAATGAGATAGCCGGTAAGGGAATACCCGCGGCGCGCTTCAGTCTGCATGAACTCCTTAAGCGAGTCTACTCCCGCCACTCCACGCGCTTCGCTCATCTTTTTCAGAATCTCTTCCCAGGTTCCCTCGAACGAGTGGCTCTCGTCGATGGTGATGCAGTGCTCGTCCGGCGGCGCTGTCTTTTCCTTCACGAAGCTGGTGAGAAGCGCACCGAAGAGCTCCAGCTGTCCGCGAGCCTCGCTTTCAGCCGACTCTGCCGCCCTCGCCTCGATCTCGGCGAGCATCTCATCGATGTCATCCGGGTCTCCAGCAAGCTCGGTGAGCCGCTCTTCCCACGGCTTCAGCTCGGGGTCGGTATCACGCAGGCGGTATACCATCTTCTTGAGCTCGATCAGGCGCCAGATACCGAGCTCGTCCCAGTGATCGTCTGGGGCGGACCTGTCGAGATGGTAAAGAGCGGCCTCATAATCGCCGCGATCGTAGAAGATGTTACCGAGATAGATGCGGGCCTCGGTGTGATCTTCGTCGATCTTGAGTGCGTTCCGAAGCGTTGCGATCGCCGCCTCGTCATCGCCGAGGCGGTGCTGCGCATACCCGATGCACGAAATCGCTTCGGCTGAATCAGGTGACTGTCGCGCCGCCGTCTCGAAATACTCGCGCGATTCCTCGATCAGGCCTTCCCGGAACAAAGCCCGCCCGATCTGGAGCATCAGCTCGATGTCATCCTCATAACCGAGCTCGAGCGTCCGGCGGAAGCTCCTCAAGGCAGCTGGCTGCTGCCCGAACCTGAGAAGAGTCTCGCCCAGGCCAGCCAGTGCATCCTCGTGGTCAGGGTCGAGAACGAGGGCTTCCTCGAAGCTCCTGCGCGCCCACGCGTATTCCTCACGGGCGTGGTAGGCGTAACCCACGCCGATGTGCAGCTCTACCGCATTCGGATAGAGCGCGAGTCCTTCACGGAGTACATCCAGCGCTTCATCATACTGGCCTTCATTATACAGCTGATGGGCTCGTTCATCGTACTCCTCGGAACTCAGAAACGGGGTAGCCATGGGCGGTAACAACCTCCGACTGATCGAGTTGCCTTATTGTACTATTCGAACACGGTTTTGTTCAAGCACATAATGCGCCGCTCCACGAGAGACTACGCGGCTCGGCTTCGACGTGCAGGAATCGGCTGCGATGACGGCGGCGCCCTGCGTCGCTTTCACGTCACCACGGACGTTCGACCGGCGAATTGCTCCCATGAAGAGCTTGCCAGCGCTTCGTCGATCGCCGCGATCAGCGTCTCCAGCTCGTCGTCCCGCGTGAAGAAGAAGGGCGCTACGCGGATTCCTGCTCCGACGCGGTAGTCGACGATGATCTCGCGGGACAGGAGCACCTGCGTAACCTCATATCCATGGGGAACGTCGATCGCGACTGTCCCTCCGCGTCGTGCCTCGTCGCGGGGAGCGACGACGCGATAGCCCCGCGCGTCTGCAAGCTCGATAAGGCGGGCGGTTTGCTCGACGCTCTTCGCGCGGATCGCGTCAACGCCGGCGCTCTGAATGATCTTCGCTCCCTCAGCGCACGCATAGAGCGCGGGGATTACGGGTGTCCCGTTGAGCCAGCGAAAAGCGCCCGCCGCATACTCCATCCCCTCCTCGAAAGCGAACGGCCGCGCATGCGCCTGCCATCCGGTGATCGCGGGAGCGAGTGTATCTCGAATGCCCGGCGAGACATAGAGGAAGCAACCGCCGGGGCCTCCGCAAAGCCACTTGAGAACTCCGCCGGTCAGGAAATCGACGCCGCTCTTCTTCACGTCGACGGGGATGATGCCGACAGAGTGGAACGCGTCGAGAGAAACGAGAGCGCCCATTCGATGTGCGTGAGCACAGATGGCGTCGACATCATTTATGAATGCCGACTTGAAAAGCACGTGCGATATCGCGACGAGCCGGGTGCGCTCATCGATCGCGGCAATGAGCCGATCATGGTCGATGGAGATTCCGTCCTCGGAGCGCACCACAACGAGGCGCGCGCCGAATCGTTTCGCCAGCTCCGCGTATGCATAGCGGACCGACGGAAAATCGAGCTCGGTCATGACTATGGTATCACGTGGCGCGGTGAAGTCGATCGCCGAGCACACTGCCGATTGCGCGATCGTGACGTTCGGCATCATCACCACTTCACCGGCGCCGGCGTTCATGAGGGTCGCTATTTCGTTGCCAACGTCGAGCGGTTTTTCCCACCAGCCCCGTGTCCAGGCCTTGACACCCAGCGATCCCCAGTCGTTGGCGTACTCCGCGAGTTTCGCCGGAACGGAGCGCGGCATCGGGCCTAGCGAGTTCGAGACGAGATACGTCGTCCTCTCGAGAATGGGGAATTCCTTGCGATACGCAAGCAGCTTGTCGGTCAACGGTACGATTCTCTCTGGCGTGGTGGTGCGAAGAACTTATCGAATATTCACTTTTCCGCTGACCTGAATAAGAAACGCGCTGCCAGGGTGATGCCCCGGCAGCGCGTTCTCGCCACTCGGCTCGTGGAGCTTACGGAGTCTTGTTGAGCGTCGTGGTACTGAAGAGAGTCGTGCGGCCCGGGAACTGGTAAGCGGCCTGCACGCCAGACTCGCCGGAGCCGCGAACGGTTGCGAGCCCGGTACTCACGCCAATGTCGGCAACAGACGATACATCCATGTCGAATCTCGTCGTGCTTCCGGGCTCGGCATTTATTTCAGCCCCGCTCGCCGAGAAGTAGCGAACCCTGAACTGAACCTGCTGCCCTACGGCGGCAACCGGAAGAACCGGCTCGATTCTGATCGACCTCACCTGACTCTCGGCGGAGGTAACCGGGACGGAAGCGGTAACCGTGACCAGCGTGGAATCCCGCGACACGCCGCCCGAGTAAGCGTAACTCGCTACCACATATGTCTGCGACCCGGCTGTTACGCCGTTCACGATGACGGAACGGCTGCCGTTGTCGGCGATGGTTGCCACAGCTGGATTCTTCGTGCTCCAGGTTACACTGGTCACATTCAATCCATTGGTGACAATCGCGCTTATCGTCGTGAACCTGCCCTGGGATACAGAGACCGTCTGGGGATATACCGCCACACTTGGAGATGTGGTTGGCGGTGGTGGTGGTGGTGGTGGCGG
>DATAIM010000023.1:0-4701 GCA_036262655.1 Gemmatimonadaceae bacterium
GATGAACTGAGAGAGGGAATCGGCAGTCGCCGCGAGCCTATCGATCTGCTGACGCATTCTCAGAAGTGACGGCTGGTCGTGCAGAAGGATCAGAGCGTCTTCGCTTCGTTTTACGTCATCCGTCAGCTCACGAAAGCTGCCAAGGAGCAGCGACGCCGCGAACTCGCGGTCGCGCAGCGATCGCGTAGTCTCGTGGACCTTGTCGAGCGATCGCAGCGCAAGGATGAGCGGAACGAGCAGGACGATCGTTATCGAAACGATCCCCAGCCCCAGTCGTGTGCGCAGCTTCATGCGCGGTTGACACCCCTAGAGGTGCCACCTAGCTTGCCGCGAACCCGCCCTGCAGAACCAAGAACCAATGACTCCCCCATACGTACGAATAGCCGAGCTCAGCCCTCACGCGGGGAACAGCGTCCGCGTACGGGGTTGGGTTACCCATCTGCGCTCATCGGGCAAGGTTGCCTTCATAGTGATGCGCGATGGAAGCGCCGTTCTTCAGTGTGTGCTGGTGAAAAGTAGTCTCCCTGCGGAAGCGTGGGAACGGTTCCACGACCTCACCCAGGAAACGACGATCGAGGTGACTGGCGAGGTACGTCCGGACAACCGCGCCCCGGGGGGAGTCGAGCTCGGCGTCTCCGACTTGAAACTCAGGGGCGGGAGCCCGGTCGATTACCCGATTCAGCCGAAGGAGCATGGGATCGACTTCCTTCTGGATCATCGTCACCTGTGGCTGCGGAGCGAGCGGCAGCGCGCCATCGCGAGAGTGCGGCACGAGGCAGAGCAGGCAATCCGCGATTTTTTCTACGAGCGCGATTTCACGCTCGTCGATACGCCGATCCTGACGGCAGCGATCGGCGAGCGCAGCGGGCTTTTTTCGACCGAATACTTCGACGAGGGCACGGCATACCTCGCGCAGACCGGACAGCTCTACGGGGAAGCGGCTGCCGCCGCGCTTGGAAGGATCTACTGCTTTGGTCCCACCTTCCGTGCGGAAAAATCGAAGACACGACGGCACCTGTCGGAGTTCTGGATGGTTGAGCCGGAGGTCGCTTTCAACGATTCGAGCGACAACATGCGGCTTCAGGAGGAATTTGTAGCGTTTATAGTGAAACGCTGCCTCGACCGGCGATCAGAGGAGCTTCAACTACTCGAGCGGAACGTCTCCAGGCTCGAGACCGTCGTTCCCCCTTTTCCCCGGATCGATTACACCGATGCGGTGAAGATCCTCCAGGAGAAGGGAAGTGCGGTGACCTGGGGCGAGGATCTGGGGGCCGAGGACGAATCTCTTCTCGTCGAAGGTCATGACCGCCCGGTTTTCATCTACAACTATCCGAAGGAAGCGAAAGCTTTCTATATGAAGGAGAACCCGGACGATCCGCGCACGGTCCTGTGCGACGATCTCCTTGCTCCCGAAGGATACGGAGAGATTATCGGCGGTTCGCAGCGCGAGGATGATTACGACAGGCTGCTGCACCGAATCCATGAAGAGGGCCTCCCGATCGACGCTTACGGGTGGTACCTCGACCTGCGGAAATACGGCACCTTTGTCCACTCCGGTTTCGGGCTCGGTCTGGAGAGGACTGTTTCATGGATTTGCGGTCTGCCTCACCTGCGGGAAGCGATCGCGTTTCCGCGCATGATGCACCGCCTGCGTCCCTAGTTTCCGGGCTGTAAAGCGGGATCAAAGCGGTTGAACGTCATCGTCGCGTGGTCTTCACCTCGTCCCACAAACTGTCGAGAAGCGACAACCCCGCAGAACGCACGTCGATCCCACGCTCGGCCGCCAGCCCTTCCACGCCACGGAATCTTTCCTCGAATTTGGAGTTGGCCTTGTCGAGCGCGAGTGCGGCGTGAACGCCAGCCTTGCGGCACAGATTGACGCACGCAAAAAGGAGATCTCCGAGCTCGGCCTCCAGCTCTGCGTGTGCAGCGTCCAGCACCGGCGGCGCGTGAGGATCGGCTCGCTCTTTCCCTCCCAGATGCTCCTGTACCTCAGCTAGCTCCTCTTCGATTTTCGCAATCGGACCGGCAGTATCGGGCCAGTCGAAGCCAACACCTGCGGCTCTGTCCTGAAGCCGGTGCGCGCGGTGAAGCGGCGGAAGCGCCAGCGGAAGACCATCGGCGATGGATCGCCGCTTTTTCGACTTCATCCTTTCCCATGGCTCCTTCGCTCCCTCGCCATAGAGATGGGGATGCCGCGCCTTCATTTTCGCGATGAGCCCGTGCGCCACGTCATTGGCGTCGAACTCTTCCCGCTCTTCCGCAATTACAGAGTGAAAGAGGACCTGAAGCAGAACATCGCCCAGCTCCTCGCGCATGAGCGAGGGATCGGCGTTGCGAATCGCCTCATCGAGCTCGTGGCATTCCTCGATCAGGTACGGGCGCAGAGACTCATGAGTCTGCGCAGCATCCCAGTCGCATCGCTTTCTCAGATCGCGCATGAGTGCGACGGTGTCGTTCAACGTGACCTTGGTTTCCATATCCGTGTTTGCTCTCGTTACATTTTCGCCCTGTGATTGCAATACTACCCGACGTGAACAATCCCAGCCAATGCTGAGCGCTGCCTGGCTCGAGGTGGACCTCGCGGCCCTGACTCGAAATGCGCGGGCGCTTCGCGATCACGCTGCCGTCTCGATCATCCCGATGATAAAGGCTGATGCATACGGCCTGGGCGCCATTCACGTAGCGCGCGCGCTCGAGCGGCTCGAGCCGCTAGCGTACGGCGTTGCAACCATAGAAGAAGGAGAGGAGCTCAGGGCCGCAGGCATTGCGCGTGACATTCTCCTCTTTACCCCTCTCCTTCAAGAGGACTTGAAGTCAGCGGCTGCCGCTGGACTCACGCCCACGCTTGGCTCGGCGGACGAAATCGCCGGATGGAAAAATTACCACCGCCCGTATCACCTCTCTATTGATACCGGCATGGCTCGCGCGGGGATTCCGTGGAGAGAGGTGCAAAACGCGTCTGTTGTTATAGAGCAGAATCCTCCGGCCGGCGCCTTCACGCACTTTCATTCGCCACAGCTTGACGACGCCTCGATGGCCGAGCAGCTCGGCCGTTTTCGCGAAGCGGTGGCGATCCTGGGCAGGCGAAATACCATTCTTCATACGGACAGCAGTGCCGCGATCGTACGCCATGGTCGGTCGCCATTCGACGCCATTCGGCCGGGGATTTTTATGTATGGTGTCGGCAGCGGAGCGACAGCCGCCCTCGAGCCGGAATGCGTTGTCTGGCTGAGAGCGAGGATCGTCGCGCTCAGATGGATCGAGACCGGCGACACTGTGAGCTACGACGCGACCTACCGCGCGACTTCGCGCCGACTCATCGCTACTGTTCCGCTCGGTTACGCCGACGGTTACCCGAGGGGCGCCAGTAATGCCGGAGTCGCAGTTCTGCGCCACCACATCGTTCCGATCGCCGGCCGCGTCACGATGGACATGATCATGCTCGACGTCACCGACACCGGAGCCGAGATCGGCGATATCGTGACCCTCATCGGTGATGGCTCGGCCGATGGTGCCCCGATCGACGCTGCGTCGGTCGCGCAAGTTGCGGGAATGTCGCCTTACGAGCTTCTCACCGGCTTCAGAAGCCGCATCCATCGCGTGTACAGAGGTCTCGAGCAATGAAGCGAGCGTTGATTCTCGTGCTCGATGGGGTTGGCGCAGGAGCGGCACCTGACGCTTCTGACTACGGAGACGCAGGCAGTAACACGCTGGGTCACATCGCTCGGGCAGTCGGAGGTTTGAATCTTCCTGCGCTCGAGAGCCTCGGGCTGGGAAACATTCTCGAGCTCGACGGGATTTCCCCCAGTGCGGACGCTCATGGCGCCTGGGGGAAAATGCAGCCTGCCTCGGCGGGGAAGGACAGCACGACGGGACATTGGGAGATCGCCGGCGTACATCTCGCTCGGCCTTTCCCGACATATCCGGCGGGCTTCCCGAAGGATGTCATCCAAGAGTTCAGCCGCCGCACGGGGCGTGGCGTGATCGGTAATGTGGTTGGAAGTGGAACCGCCATTCTCGAGGAGTATGGAGAGTCCCACCGCGATACGGGGGACTGGATCGTCTATACGTCCGCCGATTCCGTTTTCCAGATCGCTGCGGATGAAGCGGTGGTGCCGCTCGAGGAGCTTTACGCTGCGTGCGAGATTGCGCGAAAGATGCTGGTCCCACCCCACGATGTTTCGCGTGTCATCGCTCGCCCTTTCGCGAACGAAGCGGGAGTTTTGCGGCGCACGTCCAACCGCCGCGATTACTCGATCGAGCCGCCCGCGGAGACCTTGCTCGATGCCCTGAAGAACGCCGGGATTGCGAGAGCGGGCGTTGGAAAGGTGGACGATCTTTTTGCGGGGCGATCCATCACTGCCCGGCATACGTCGTCCAACGCCGAGGGAATACAGCTGATCCGCGGTTGGATCGAGGGCGAGTCAAGTGGGCTCCTCTTCGCCAACCTAGTAGATTTCGACCAGATGTACGGGCACCGCAACGATGTCGCGGGGTTCTACAACTCGCTACGGGAGTTCGACTTCGCCCTTCCGTCACTCACCGCCGCACTCCGAGAGGACGATCTGCTTTTCATCACCGCCGACCACGGCAACGACCCTACCACGCCATCCACGGATCATGCGCGCGAGATAGTACCGCTACTGGCCATCGGCCGCCCTGTGAATCCGGTGGACCTGGGCACCCGCCGAACTTTCG
>DATAIM010000024.1:0-2773 GCA_036262655.1 Gemmatimonadaceae bacterium
TGGTGAAGCCAAGGACCGACTCATAGAATGCTACCCACTTGTTCATCGCGCCGAGCTCGACGTTGCCCACGCAGTGATCGACGTATTTGAGTCCGGTCGACGCTGGTTTGAACGGAGAGCTCATCGGAACGAAGCCCGGCATGAACAACCCGTTGTAGTTCCTGCGCTCGATCAGGCTGTGGATGGTGTCACCATAGGTGTGAATTGCCGCCATGACGATCTCGCCACTCTCATCGGAGATCACCATCGGCTCCATGGCCGGCTTCGCGCCCCGGTCGACGGCCGCGGAGAATGCGGTGCGCGCATCTTCCACCCAGAGCGCGATATCGCGGACACCGTCTCCGTGCTTGTGCACGTGGTCAGCTATCGGGCCGGACGCCCTGATCGCCGTCGTGAGAATGAAGCGTACCTTGTCCTGCTGAAGCAGGTAGCTCGCGCGATCGCGCGTCCCCGTTTCGGGTCCACGGTAGGCGACGAGCTCGAACCCGAATGCGGCCCGGTAATAAAGACTCGCCTGCCTCGCGTTTCCGACGTAGAACTCGATGTAGTCGGTACCGTTGATCGGAAACGTATCAGTAACGGTCTCCGTGGCGGGTAAGGTCGCTGTTGCCATATGCATCACTCCTGCTGTTGAGGACTTATTGTGCTCGCCGCCACGTGCTGCGATTTCAGCCTGCTGCGAGTCTTATGCCTGTAGCGGCCGCTCTTTTCCACGCGCCTCGGCAAGCTTGCGCGCGATTCCGCGGTAGAACGCAGCGTCGGCCGGCTTCTGCTGATCCTCCAGTGCGAGCGCGGCCAGCTCCAGCGCATAGAGGATGTTCCCGAGGTAAAGCTGGGCTACGCCGGAGACAGTCTCTTCGAGCGGGGGAGCGTCCTGGTTTCCCCCGTCAGCCATGCGACCGGGCCTGCGGAACGGGCGTCACCTCACCCGTCGCGAACCGTGTCTCGGCGGTGATGACCTTCACGACGATCGCCGTGATGTTGTCGATTCCGCCGTTGTTGTTTGCGTCCGCGATCATCGCGTTGACGATGCGCTCGGGGGTTGCGCGCGACTGAAGAAGCTGCTGCAGACGCCGGTCCTCCACCATCCCCGTGAGGCCGTCGCTCGCAAGGAGGAAAACGTCACCGACACGCGTCTCTCCGTCGATGATATCGGGCTCGATCTCGCTGCTCATTCCGATGCAGCAGGTTATCACGTTGCTCTGCGGATGATGCCGCGCCTGCTCGGCCGTGATGATGCCGGCGTCTACCTGATCCTGGACGAGAGAGTGATCGCGCGTGAGCTGCTTCATTTCGCCGTCGCGCACCAGATAAATCCGTGAATCGCCGACGTGACCGATCAGGTAACGGGTGTCGGAAAGAAGCAGAGCAGAGGCCGTGCTTCCCATCCCCGTTTTTTCGACCTCTCGCATGGTCCGCTGGAAGACCTGCCGATTCGCGAGCCGCAGTGTTTGCGCAACGCGAGATCCCGCATCCGGGGCGGCGAGGTCATTCAGGTCCGCGAGCTCGCTGGCGATGAGCTCTACAGCCATCTGGCTCGCCACCTCGCCGGCGGCGTGCCCGCCCATCCCGTCCGCGACTATGAAAAGCCCACGGAACTCGTTGGCGTCGGCGTAAAGGTTGTCCTCATTACCCTTGCGCAGCCTGCCCGTATCGGTTCTAGCAGAGACAGCAAGGTGCACTAAAGCGCGCTCCCCGCCTCTGGCGGGCAAGAAAATGTCAAGGGAATTGGCTCGCTGAACGGTTCGATTGATACACAAACTACGCCACAGTCCACAGGGCCAGCAAGACTCGCGGGGGGTCGCCCGGAGCAGGTCGTGTTACAGCCCCTTGGTTTCGATCGCGAACGAAATGGTAACGCCACATTGACCGGTCCGCCAAAGGCGCAAGGGAATGGTACGCAGGTTGCACTTCCCCGTTGAGTCGTCCAGGTCTCTGGGCGCATTTCACCCTACGGAGGAGAAATGAATTTCATTGCATGGATCGTTCTTGGTCTGATCGCGGGCGCGATCGCCAAGGCAATAATGCCGGGTAATGACCCGGGCGGCATGATCGTCACGATCATCATTGGCATCGTTGGAGCGGTCATCGGTGGATTCCTTGGCAGTACTCTCATGGGCGCACCCCTGACCGGGTTCTCTGTCCAAAGCCTGCTGCTGGCGATTGTCGGCTCGCTGCTGCTTCTCTGGATCTACCGGATGGCCACGCGAGGGCGTACCCGAGTACCATAAGCGCCACACTCGTGGGGTGACGAGGGGCTGATATGCCGCTCTGGCTCTACTGGATTCTTCTGGGTCTGGTAGCAGGAACACTTGCCAAGTTCCTAGTGCCAGGGCGGGACCCCTCGGGTTGCATCATTACGATCCTTCTTGGAATCATCGGAGCCGTCATCGGCGGCTTCATCGGGACTCGCTTCGGGTGGGGCACCGTCACGGCGGGGACTTTCGACTTCCGCTCTGTAGCGCTCGCAACCTGCGGGGCCATCGTCCTGCTGCTCCTTGGCCGGCTGTTGCGGCGACTCTGACGAAAACGAACCGCAGAGGCAGAGCCTTCGGCGGCCTTGGTGGTTACGGATAGCCGGTGTTTGTTCGCCCCCGCCAACTCTATAGATTGAGGGGTGAAAGAGAGCATCATCATTCGCGGCGCGAGACAGCATAATCTCAAAGGATTCGACCTCGAGATTCCCCGCCGCACCTTCACAGTCATAACCGGCCCCTCCGGTTCGGGTAAATCCTCCCTCGCCTTCGACACCATCTACGCCGAGGGCCAGCGG
>DATAIM010000025.1:0-2585 GCA_036262655.1 Gemmatimonadaceae bacterium
CGAACTGCAATAAGGGAGGGAATGGCGAAGAGACCTACCAGCGCAAACTCTCCCGGAACTCGCGGGAGTCCGAATCTGAGGAGCAGGCGGAGATGGTCGCCCAGGCTGGCGCCTCCCTCCAGATCGTTTTGTCTCTCCCGATACAGGACTCGAAGGAGCGCGATTCCGCTCACTATCAGCCAGCCACACCCAGTAGCCGCAAGCACCGAGGCCGCGTCATGTGATGCAAGGGCGAACGCCACCACCGGGAGAATGCCGAGGTTGATTAGCTGCAGGAAATTTGCGGAACCCATTTCCGACCGGCCGCGATAGATCGCGTAGACCATGCTGTGGAAGGCGATTCCAGCGAGCGCGACGGTCGCTGGGCGCACCAGAGTGTCCAGGTCGGTGGTACCAAACAGGAGCATCGCCGCCCAGTCAGCGCGAACATTCAGTACTCCAGCGACAAGAAGCGCGGGGAGAAGGCCCGCCGTGAGCGTCACCGCTGCGAAAGACCTTTCGGAGTAGCTCTCCAGAGCTCCCGCGCGCACGATTGCGATGTAGCGCGGGGAGGCGATGCCGAGTCCCATCACAAGAGGAAGGTACAGGAGCGAAACTGCCCGCCGACTGAGAGCGTACTCACCAAAGCCAACCGGTCCGAGGAGCGTAGCAGCAAGCTTGAGGAGGAGTATCCCGGAAAACATGACCACCAGCTCCGTGAGCATCGTCCACGCGAGCTGAATCCGCATCAGCGCAGCAGGTACCGGACGCCGAAAAGAGCGTTGAGGTTGGCCGCGTCGCGGTTGAAATCGCGGTTGAACTCATACACGAGATTGACGCCCGCATTCACGTCGAACCCGTTCATGAATCGCGTCGTCTCGAAGCCTAGCGCGTGACTTACATCCATGGACCGCGGGTTTCGCACTCCAAGGGGCAGGTAGCTGCCGTTTTCGCGCCGGAGCACTCGCGTCCAGGACGCCGTCCATCGACCGGTTCTGGTGAACTGATCGACCGCCAGCGTGCTGCCGGCTCCGGCACCGACTCCGACATCAGCACCCAGAAGCTGGCCTCGGAAAGTGTGGCCCTGGCGAATTAGACCATGGACGTAAATCTCGCCTTCACCCCGATAGCGGACGATCTGCGGAACCTGAAAATTCATGATCTCGATGCGGCCAGCCGTCAGGACGTTCGGCCGCGACCGAATGACCTTTCTCGCCCCAAGACTGTAGACGCGCGAGTGTTCAGGTTCCTGAGTCAGGTCGCGAACGTCATAGCTGTGGTCGTCGCGGCCATATTCCGCGTGGATCTCGAAACCACTGTGCGGAAGCACCCATCGACCGAACACGGAGATGAGCTGATTGTCGGAGATGCCTCGGCCCTCCGTCGTACCTCCGGGAATCCTTGGGTCGACGAAACGATCCGCCGCGATGTTTTTCTTGATGAAGCCCTGAAGAAATTTGGTGAAGTAACTGGACGGAATCCCCGAGTTAGGCCAGATAGAGTGAAAGAACCGGGAACCGCCGAGCTCCAGACCTTTCAACCCGCGCGGCTGTGCCACGACGACAACGCCGGTAACGAATCGCTTCGTTCCCGGCTCAGCCCTGCTCTGATACGTCTCCGACCCGGTTACCGACGAGAAATCTGATTGAAAAAGCTCGCCCCAGATGACCTTCCCGTGCAGAGTCCCGACGAAAATGTTGAGGGGCTCGCTCGAGCCGACGAATATGTGCGGAAAGCCACCGGCGTTGTTGCCTAGGATTACCGGCAGCTCCTGGCCCGGGCCCCACGCCTGATTCGCGGTGGATACTCCGGCAGCAATGAAAGGCAGATCAACTCTGAGAGTAGTCTGGCCGGGATCGAGCTGAGCGTACGGCACATCGCCAAAGCGTTGCGGGCGATCGACGCCACCGAATACGGGATCTCCGAAAGCCGCTTTGCCACTGCGTCCCGTCGGGACGATATCGAACGATTGATTTTCGGAGCGAAAAGCGAGCGGCGCGACCGTGAGCGTGAGGGGTCCCCAGTTCGCAAAGAATCCGAGCTCAACGGCCGACGTTACTCCCCGTCCGGCCCATATCGGGCCATCATTTGCGCCGTACGCGAAGGTGCTGTTGTACCGGATCGACGTCGTGGGAGGGATCAACCCGTAACGCAAGCTGCCTGTTCGATGCGTTTCGCTCCGAAAACGGCTGCTCCAGGGATGCGGTTGACTGTCTGCCGGAACGAGGCGACTCAACTCGCGCGGCGAAAAGGCGCGTGACGACCAGGGATACAACGGAACTTTCCCTTCCGTCTGCAGATAACGGAGATAGCTCTCGGCCGGTGTGTTCACGAAAAGCTCCCACCGATAGCTGCCGGGCCTTTCACTCTGTTGCGCTTTTCCAATGACGGGAAGGGAAGTAATGACCGCACCAGCCGTCATTAATGCACCAAGCAGGTGCGCCCTCGTGCTATTCATCCACTGCGCCAGAATGGTAAATTTGGGTTCCGAAGTGTTGTTGCTGTTCCTCAACCACGTCCCTGAACTAGTTGCTCGCCAGCGCCACACAATCTAAGACATGGTATGCGCGTACGCTCGCGAGCGTTCTGCGCCTGCATGCTGCCGG
>DATAIM010000026.1:0-13347 GCA_036262655.1 Gemmatimonadaceae bacterium
TCGATGTAGCCCGCCACATCAGGCCCGGCGCCGAGCGTGATCCGGTAGACGGCCCACACAATCAGGTACAGAACCGCTGCGAGAATGAAAGGAATAGCCGCCGACACGATCAACCGCCGCGCGATGGATGTCGTGCTCATCCCGCTCGCCTTCTCTGACGCAGCGCGCTGAACCAGGTAAACGGCGAACGCTGCAAACCAGATAGCCGAGCTGTAGATCGCAGCCTCAAACGACCACAAAAGGGACATGAGCCAGATGACGTGCCCCATCACCGGAAAGCCCATCCTCCCCGGGCGCGCCTTCTGGCCCTGATGCCTGTCGAACGCCCAGAGGAGATATGCAAGCGTCACGAAACACCAGATAAAACGAACCGGCCCGCCCGACGGAGTCATCTGAGCGGCCAGGATGAGTGAATCGGACCGCGGCCTGAAGAATAGGGTGGTGAAGACAAGCGCGACGGCAAGCAGCAGGTTGCCAGAACCGGGGCGCATCCGGCGGAACACGGCGTACATGATGAACGCAACGATTGCATAAATAATCGACTGGAAAGCCCAGAACGCCTCCCACGACCTCGCAGGCATCGCATGCGGGACCAGAATGCTCAGGAATCCGTACTGCGATGGTGTATCCCACAGCAGATGGCCGCCCTGCCTGAGCTGTTCAATCGGTCCCGTCCAGAAACCCCAGTGGTAAAATTCGACGACCGGATTCGTGCGAAAGCTGAACACGACAAGGCCCGCAATGGCGAGCGCGGAAAGAACACGCTCGATGACTTTTAAGTTCCTCCGGGATTCGGCAGGCGGCGCGGCAGAGCTGACGAGAGGAATTCCCGAGACTGCCAGTAATGTCCCGATGATCGCCGAAATCGTATGTCCATTCTCGCCGACGAACCACCGGGATCCACCCTTCCAGTAGACGAGGGAGCCAGCGCACATCCACGCGATAATCCCGACGAACAGAAGAAGTGAGAACTCGGAGAGAGTTGTCGACGAGATCGCTCGCCCGAATCTGGAAATGCCGATCTCTTCCACCGCCGTAACCACCGCGGGAATCAATGCGATGAGAGCGAATGCAAGTCTTCCCTCGACGACAAAGAGCAGACCTATCCAGAGCGCGAACACGACCGCCGACGCCTTGACGATCGTTTGCGCGTACCGGCCGAATACGCGAGGAAGGACAACAGCGACGAAGAGCGTGACAACTGGGAACACGGCGAGCAATGACATGTAGACCGCCCACTCGACGGTCTCGAGCTGGCCGGCTCTGCCCAGCAGGCGAATCAGCCGGGGAATCCAGTCGTAGCCCCAGATCACGAAGAGCGCTGCGAGTGACGCAACCCAGAGCGGCTCCCCCGCGGCCAGAAGAGATGCAATACTTCGAGGTAATGGCCTCCGGCGGGCCGCGCTCGCCTGCGCTTCAGCCATCGATGGTCGAGAGAAGGCCTGCATTCGCCAGCTTCTCCGCGGTTTCGACAGCCTCCTCAGGTCCCACGCCGATAAAGCGGGCGAGATCAACGAGGTCGCGTGTCCCGTCGGCATAGGCGAGGATATTCGTCATCGCACGCACCGCGTACCCAGCACCGCGTGTGCTCAGCGTGGGATAAAGCCCGCGCTTCCCCAGCTGCGGCTCGCAGGGAGTCGACGCCTTGTAAACGTGATTGTGCTCGATGAGCTCGATTGTTTTCCTCAGTGCGGAGAATCCTCCCTCGAGCCCGGCCGGCGTAACGAGGCGCAGATCGTCGAGAGACGTGTGGTATTCGGGATAGCTGTTGTAGCGAGTCCGCATAATCGAGGCGACCGGCAAGTCGACGCCGGGGCTGCAGTACTGACGCTCGTCACTGCCCCTGTCCAGGTAGGAGTACTCGACGAAGTCAGGTGCATGTCGCTGAAGCACGAGGTGAGCGGCACGGTCTGCGAGCGTGTCGCCGGCGCGCGAGCGGAGGAGTGAATACGCCCGATCGTCACCCACACAAGTCACCACATACCCCGCAATCACATTCTCCCGAAGAAGGGCGAGATGCCTGCTGATGTAGACGATCGCACCGATTGTCTCGGGTGCAAACACAATGCGGTATGTGAAGCGACGATCCGGCAGCGAGCTGATCCAGCGCGCCAGCGCCGTCGTGACGACGGGGCCGGAAAGCTCGTTGTTCGCGAGGGAGGGATGGCAGATGTAAGTCGACAGGAATATTTCCTTCTTCTCTCTTCCCGGAATCAGAACTTCACCGTAGGTCAGCGATCCGGGCTCGAGCGTGCTGTCGATGACGACATGATACCGGCCTTCCCGCAGCGATTCCCTCTGGGCATCCGAGAGGCAGAAGCCCCAGCGCCGCACGTAATAGGACGTGATATATGGTATGGCCTCGGGCTGCTCCGGCAGCGAGTGCAGGTGCGGCTGGAGCTCCGCCAGCGTGAGCCACTCATCCACGGGTGTGGAGTACCCAATCACATGGAGGTTACTGCGCGCGAAATCCACGATCCGATTGCCGCGCTCATCCTCGATGTATGCGCTGCGGATGTTCCACTCGTCAGGTACCGTCCAGTCGAACGCCTGGGTTCCAGACTTCACCTCGTGGATCGTCATGGCCGGCACGAGCTCTTTCAGGTAGCGGAGGGTTTCGCGAACGCCATTTCCCGTCAGGCTGCGGCAGATGGGAAAGAGGTCTGACGCCCAGCTGTGCATTTCCGTCCCGATGCCGGTGGTCACGATAGAGCCCACGAGGCCTCTGGTGCCTCGAAATCCCGGATGTCGAATCTGCGGCCCAGCTTCTCCACTGCCGGCTCGGCCCATTCTCTCGTTTTGTCGTCGAGAAGAACGAAAGGGTCGCGGCGCATCTCGCTCACCCAAAGCTCACAAAGGCCGCGGGCCGAAGCAGCGAGAACTTCAGGATGTCCCTCGAGACGCCGGCATGCGCCGGACTCGAGCGCCGCATGCAGAAGCCGAGGCCAGTCGTAGTCCAATCCAGCACCAAGCGGCCGCACATGGTAATTGAGCGAACCGGAAATCACTGCACCGTCAGCCATGATCACGTTACCGGGAAAAAACTTGTCATAGCGGTAGACCGGACCTCCCGCCGCTCTCTCGGCAAAATGGACGATGGTGTTGTAATGAAACGTATCTCCGTAGTAAAGCACGACGCCGTCCGATCTGACGAGCTCGGCGAATACAGAGTCGTCACCGAAAGGATCGGTGTCGGGGCCCCATGACGGGAGCGGAGCGGGCCCCGTGCCCGTAATCGAGAACATCGGAATCGGCGTCCGCCACTCTGCTCCAGCCGTGCGAAATCGCTCCGGCAATGGCCCGAGCTCCGAGACAGTGCGCGCAACGTCGAATAAGTGAGACTTTGGAAACTCATAGTTGAACGCGGGCAGCCAGAGCACACGCTCCGCAGCCGTTTCGCGGAGAACCGAGATATGGGAGTCGAGATATGCCGTGCGGTCTCTTATTAGGGGCACGAGTCGCGCAGCTCGAAACGGATCTGAATGTACGAACAGAGGACCTCCGCCCATCGCGGCGACGAGGCGTGCCGCCTGCGTTCCAATACTCACTTCTGCTTGAAGCGGTGACTGACCGGAACTCTGTCGATCATCACACGGTGCGGCGACAGCTGCTTCACAAGGTGTGACCGGAAATGCGCCATCATGTCCCGCCGGTCCAGTGTCGCCCCGTCACGCGGCTCCACCGTTACCTCGATGTGCTGGCCGGTGATCGGATTTGGAACACCAACCGCCTTGGCTCGCATGACATCGGGGTGCAGCAGTGCGACACGCTCGATCTCCCCGGGCAAAATCTTCAACCCGCCGACATTCAGGATTTCCTTCGCGCGACCGACCACTTTTATGTAGTCGCCATCCTGCTCGACGATATCGCCGGTGTCATACCACCCATCGACAAAGGGCGACGGCGCATTCAGATAACCGAGCATCCGGTTCTCTGAGCGAATGTGAAGGACATCGTCAACGATTCGAGTCTCGATACCCTGCCCTCCGATTCGCATCCACAGGCTGTGGCGAGCCCGCGACTTCACCTGAAAAACGCCGAGCTCCGACAATCCATACGTCTGTCGGAAATCGACATTGGGAAGCTTCTGAGTCAGTCGGTCGAGCGTCGGCTGGTCCATCCGCTCCGTTCCGTAGGTGATCACCCGCAGGTCCGGAAAGCTCATTGTGTCGAAGACGCCGGCGAGGAGCATCATGCGAAGAAACGTCGGAGTCGCCGGAAGAAGCTCGACGCGATGCCGCATCATCTCTTCCCCCACAACCTCCGGGGTTCGCTCTGATGGAACGATGACCGCTCCGCGATTGAAGAGCGTGTGAAGCATCGTGTTGATGCCGCCAGCGTGGTCGAACAGGAGGAAGTTCAGCGCGCGAAGCGGCGCCCGGGGTACGGCGTAGCGCTCCAGAAAGTTGTTGAAGTCGTGGAGGATTGCTTTGGGTCGTCCGGTCGTCCCCGATGAAAAGAAGATGATGCCCGGGTGACGCCTCCGCCGAACTTCCTCGATCAAAGGGTTTGTGTCGCCAGCCCTCGCCGGTTCCAGCCGCTCCAGCGATTGATTTCTTATCTTGAACTCTGCGAGTCCGCTCGTGATGAAATACTCGTGGTCGGCGGACGTTCCCTCGGTAAGCGGCATGAGGATGACGCCGCGGTCTAGAAGGTCCAGCATGGTGGCGATGGTTGGCCCGTCGAAGTCGCCCACCAGCGCGACTACAGCGCCCGCCGGGATGGAGCTCGTGTCCACACCAGGCGCGGCGGCTGCGTCGGCGATGTCATCGAACGCGAGGCTTCCGCCGGGGCCAATCAGAAAAGGCTCGCGGGTCCCGGCGCTCCTCCTGCCGAGCTCCTCGAGAAGACGCACTAGGCACCGCCGACGTGAAGGGTCTGCCCGCTCACCATCGAGCTCTCGGGCGCGAGCAGCATCGAGACGACGTTCCAAACGTCCTGCGGCGTTCCCTGCCGCGGTATTATCTGCTGCCGTACGACTGCGTCCACCTTGTCCTGGGGGACTTTCGCGAGAAGCGCGGTGTCGATGGGACCCGGGGCGATTGCGTTCACCGTAATGCCGTGTGGGGCGAGCTCGCGCGCGAAGACGCGGGTGAACCCCTCAACCCCCGCCTTCGACGCGATGTAGATCGCCTCTCCCTTGATCGCCAGTGGCACACCGAGGGTGGAGAAATTTATGATGCGCCCATTCCCGCGCCTGATGAGGGCGGGCGCAATCTGCTGACAGCAGAAGATCGTGCCGAGGAGGTTGGTCTCGATGATGCGGCGGACAGTCTCTGACGGTGTTGTCACGACGAGGTTCATCGACGCGATGCCGGCAGCGTTGATGAGCGCATACACGCTTGCGTCACGCCTGAGATCGTGAACCGCTGCCGCTACCGATTTCGAGTCCGATACATCAACGGCGCGTGTCTCGAACGCCGCATCGCGCGGCGGCGTTCTTCCCAGTCCAACGACGCGGTAACCGCGGGAATGGAGCTCATCGGCGCAGAAGCGCCCGAGTCCGCGCGACGCTCCTGTGACGACTACCGTGTCCATTCTCTCAAGTCTCCGCCGGAAGTTCCGTAAGATGCCTTGCGAGACTGCCGACGCTGCGCAGTATGCTCCGTGCTTCCGACATCGCGCTGTCGCTCGTCCAGTCGAAGCGTGCGCCGAGCGAGTCGCGGGCAAACTCCTCGACTGAAAGTAGAAGCATCACGAGGTCGGCCGAATCGAGGACACGTCCCGTCCCCACGAGCACTGTATCGCCGGTGATCGTCCCGACGGCCTGCCCGGTGAGCTGCGCGACCTCCTCTCGGATGAATGTTTCTGTTTCCACGTAACCAGCGCTCATCGTCCTTTCCGGTTATTTGGTGCAAAGCAGGAGTGTGCGCGTCTCAGGATGGGACGGGTTCGCTTCAATCGCCGAAAAGTGCTTCCTGAGCGCAGCGACGAAATTGTCGCGTGTATACCAGCTGAACTCGTCCCTCGCGGCATGGTATGCCGGAAAGAATGTCGGTTCGCCAGTAATCATGTTGTCGCTCAGCTCCACGAACTCGACGCAAAGATACTTCAACGAGAGAGCGCCAAGTATCGCTGCCACTGCATCGAATGTGAGCCCCTGGCCAAGGGTGAGGTGATGCACGATCGCGAGCGCGAGCACCATCTCGCATTGAAGGCGCTCGTTCGGTTGCGAGACGAGTGGAAGTCCTTCGCCGATCAGCGAAACTGAGGGCTCGTCCGGATAGACTCGCGGCGCCAGCGCAGGAAGCGGAGCCGTGAGGTTGGCGACGAGCGGAAGAATGTCCAGCTTCTGTCGTCGGGCATCGGTGAAGAGACGGTCGATTGAACCTTCGTCGAGGTCCACGGCGACCACCGAGCTGCCCAGCTTGGCGGCTAGCATCGAGAACCAACCCGTGTTGCTCCCGAGATCGAGCACGGTAGCCGGTCGATATCTCGTGAGAGCGTCGCACACGCCATGCTGCTTCGCGGTCCAGTCAGGCGAAGGCGTTGCGGCAAACGCTTCGTTCTTGTCTTCGTAATAGGTGCTATAGGCGCTGCCGCGGTGAGCGACATCACGCGCAGCGACAGTGTGGCGCACTCTGCGGAAGAAGCGGGGCTTTTTCGGGCCTTTCTCCAGGAGCGCCAGCTGGAGGAGCTTCTGCTCCACCTCGTAACGGAGCCGGCCGAGGAGTGAATCGCCGAACACCTCCCGGCGTGTGATTACGCTCTCGGAGGCGTTGAGCGTCGTTTCGTAGATCCTCCTGCGGGCGGTCGAGTGCCGTCGCCGTGACATCATCGCCAGTGGCAGGCCGAAATACGGCTCGAACATCAGCCGATACATCTCGTAAACGGCTTTCGACGTCCTGTCCCAGCGCGTCTCCATTCCCCCAGGCGGCCGTCCGGACTGGAGGTGGGGCTGGCCCGGGAGTTCATCTATCGGAATGATCGACGTGAAATCCACGAACACCGGGCGCGTCCCGGAGAAGAGAATGTTCTGCGGATGCCAGTCCTTCAGGGTAAGCCCGTGCTCTTCGAGTCTTTCGAAGAGCGCGATGTGGAGCAGTGCCGCTTCCTTGAACATCGAGGGCGACCACTCATGAGGAAATGACACGAAGGGAATGCGTTCGTGTTCGAGCACCAGCTCGTAGTCGAGCTCGGGATGAGGGTTGGCATCGAGCTCGCGTGTCTGGACTATGCCGTGACGGAAAAGATCGTGCTCCTGCACAATTCCGAGGACGCGATGGACTGTCTCCGAGTTCCCTTTGTAGATGCCTCTCAGAACGCGGTCACCGCTGACGAACGGTTCGCCCGCGGTGTCGAAGCCAACGAGCCGCCTGATGCCGGGAGGTGGGGAAACAGTCGGTCCGCCCGCGGTCACGCGGCGTCGACCTCACGCTCCGACAGCCCGACAAGCGAGTCAGGCATGTTGAAATCGCGGCCGTCCAGCAGCCGGTCGCACACGAAGTCGATGAACGCATCATTTCCGGGAAGAAGCAGCTCGCGCTTCTGGTGCTGGAGTCCCCACCATTCGGTGCTGGGGTCGTGCACGATCTCGAGAGGAACCTGACGCTGAACGAAATGCGAGTACGCGTACTTCCTGACATCCCGTCGCTGCTCTTGAGTGAGCGGCCCCAGGCTCCCGGCGCGATGCAGAAGCTCCCGGTATGTAATCGGCGTCAGCCCCTCGTGTGTGAATCCGAGGCCGCCGTAGTGCGCCTCTCCAGCGAGGATCACGGGCTTACCCATCAGCGCGAGCTCGAGGCCGGCCGTGCCATAGACGGTGACTCCCCCGTCGATCAGCTCGAAGAGGTTCGCCGGGCTGATGTCTTCCTCGGCGGGTATGACACGGACGTGTTCAGGCAGGCTCGGGAATTCGCGCTCGATGAGGCGCTGAACGCCACTGGCCGGATTATCCCATGCCTCGATCGGGTGAACCTTGATGAGCCACTGCACATCCGGAATCTCGATCGCATGGCGAATGGTATCGATCATCCAGTCGTCGAACGACGGGTACGCCATCGGCGCATAGTCGGAAACGCTGTCCCAGTTGATGTGGGCAAGGACCGCCCAGATCGGCTTGCCGGTTGGAGCGTATCTGCTTTTGAGATCACTCACGTCGGAGCGGTAAGTTTTCAGGTGCTTCATGTCGAAGCTGATCTTGTTGTGGTACCGGTCAACAAGGAACTTGTCGAGGCGGGCGTTTTCGGTGGGTGTCAGCTCTTTTGACCTGATCTCCTCCCAGCAGGCGCGGCTCAGCTTCTTGAAATCGATGCGGCTGGGATCCTCGACGTGGCGCAGATAGAAGTGCCACGAGAGATAGGAAGCTTTCCACCCCGTGACGGGAATCCCGCGCTCGAATGCCATGTGGATGGCCGGGCCCCAATCGACGTACGTGCCGTGTGACATGAAGATGCGCCACGGATTGAAGCGGTCCAGCGCTCGCGATGCCGCGCATGCGGACACGAGTCCGCTGTACGCGTACTCGCGAACGATTGCCTCGTGTCCGGTCAGAGCCGCTCCCTGCAGGTAACGGGTGATCGACGACCGCACGTTCTTTCCAACGTTGAGCCCCTGGTAGGCGAGTGTATCCAGAGAATCCCACGTGATGCCATCCGTGCTGTTCCAGAGGTCGTCGCGCTCGCGGTCGGTGAGGAAATCGCCGTTATATGAGTAGGGAATGCCCATCTGCTCGAGCACCGACGTCGTCTTGCGCGTACACGTGGGGCAGACGTCCCGCCATTGTGCGATCGGAACCCCCTCCTGCACCGTTCGAATAGCGCATCCGCGGTACGGCGAGTTGCAGATGATCGCGTGGACGGCGTACCCGCGAAGCTTCATTGCCGCCGCAATTGACGCTTCGACGTGGAGCAGGAGCGGCATGCCTCCGGGAACCCAGAAAAGAAGCGTGCCGCGGGACGGGTCGACGCCGCGTCCGCGCTCGTAGAGCCGCGCCATCTTCCGCGTGCGATGCTCCTCGGTATGCTTGAAGAGCGCCTGGACCTGGCGCGGTGATTTCTGGATTGCGATGTGCGCGGCCATCCGCGCATACCGGTTCAGCGATTTGAGTGCAGAGCGCAAGATTTCAATGAAGTGGTGGTGCCGGGGCGGCCCCGGCGCAGCGCTGTGGCCTGCCTTGCCTAACCCCGCGGCGACCAGGCGATCACCGACGCCGCAAGCAGCGGGTTCGGTCCGAATGCGGCAGGGCTCTCACCGAGTATCTCGATTGCGCCCCGCGCTTCATGATCGTGCAGAATGGTCACCAGATTCCGGTTGTATCCGTTGGCCTGAATATAACGCTGCCGCATGAGCCCCAGCAGGGTTGAATCGTCGCAATGCTCGTAGACGGGCTCCACGTGGACGACAGCCTTCGGCCGGAGTGCGGTTATTCCTTCGATGAGCGCGGTCGTGACCGGTTCGATGTACTGGGCCGCGTAAGCGGTGTACACCACCGCGCCCTCCGGAACCGCGAGATGCGTGGCAGGAGAAGTTGTGAGATCGCATCTGCCCGCCGTGAGCGGGATTCCTTCCCTTCCCGCGATCGCCGCCGCAAGCTCGGGTCCGGTAAGCGTATAATCCGCCGCAAACAGCGGCACGTTGGCCAGCGACACGGCGAATTCGGCACGCCTGGCGAGCCCAAGGATGACGCTGCCATACCCGCACCCGAGCTCGACCAGAGCCGTTCCGCCGCTGTACGGCTGCAGGGCGTTCGCGACGTAGGCGAGATAAGCGCTATGCGACTCCTCCGGAGTCATGAGCACCAGATGCTCTCCGACGCTCGCGAGAGCCGGAGCTGATCCCGCGGCCCAGCTGTCGACGTCGGCGAGGCCGGCGCCGGGAGTCGCCCGAAAACGCTCGAGAAGCCCACCCCATTTTTCCATGCCGAATTCCCGCTCTATCTCCGCGGGAGTCTTTACGCGCGGCTCCCATGGCGCCAGTCCCATGAGCCGGGCTGGCCACGGCGAGAACTTCGGGAGATCGTCGAGCGGGCGGATCTCCATCTTCAGTCAGGCCGCCCGGAGTTCACGCGAGCTCTCGAAGATTCGCGTAGACCTTCTCGAAAGCCCGAACGACGTCCATCAGATCCGTCTCGCTGGTATTTGCATGGCAGACGTCGGTGCACATAAGCTCGCGGGAGTAAAGCCTCTCGACGACAGGGCAGATGCCAGGCTCGTAGCTCACCCTGCCGAAATATCCCGGGTACGTCCATGGAAACCCGGCGCGTCCGAAGCCGATGCGCTGCTGGTACATCGGCTCGAGGTAAAGTGGCTCCGTGTATCCCTTCACCATCGGAATGCCCTCAGCGTTCAGCGCGTCGACGAACCTGTCCCGCGAAACTCCCACGACCGATTCGTCAAACCGGAGCGCATATCGATAGTACCCGTGGACCACGCCTGGTTTGACCACCGGAGTTTTCAAACCGGGCATCCCCTCGAGGTGTGCAGTGAGAAAATCCGCGCACCGGACGCGAGGCGGGTGGAGCGATGGAAGCTTCTTGAGCTGCTCGATACCGATGGCCGCCTCGATTTCCGTCATTCGGTAGTTGAATCCGACGAGGTTCACGATGTCGGTGACACCCTTGTCCTTCACGACGACCTCTCCGTGATTCCGGATAAGGGCGACGCGATCAGCGAGCGTGGGATCGTCGGTCACAACAATGCCGCCCTCACCGGTATGAATGGTCTTGTGGTAGTTGAGGCTGAACACTCCGATGTGCGCCAGCGTCCCGGCGTAGCGACCGTTGTACGTGGCGCCGGGTACCTGCGCTGCGTCCTCGATCACCACAAGATTACGCTCACGAGCGATCTCCATGATCTCGTCCAGCTCGGCCGGGTGGCCAAGGAGATCGACGACGACGATTGCGCGCGTCTGAGGGGTCAGCCGCTCCCGAATCGATACGGGTGTGATGCAGAACGTCTCCTCGTCGATGTCGGCAAAAACGGGGATCGCGCCATAGACTACTGCCGCCGAGGCTGAGGCCGTCATCGTATAGGGCGCAACGATGACTTCATCGCCCGGACCTACGCCCGCCGCGCCGACGGCCGCGTAAAGACCCGAAGTTGCTGAGTTCACAGCGATCGCGTGGCGGACTCCGAAAAATGCCTGCCAGTCGGCCTCGAGCTGACGTACGCACGTGCCGCCGTAAAATTGCGGAGACCAGGTTCCCAGAAAACCGGATAATACGCCTCCGTCGAGGACCTCCATTACGGCGCGCTTTTCTTCTTCGCCGATAGTGTTGTACCGCGGGAAAGGGGTGGTGCGAACGGGTTTCCCTCCGTTGAGCGCGAGCTTCACGACCTATGCGCTCCGGCCCGGAGTTCCACGATCTGGCCGGTGCGCGCAGACTCGTGCGCAGCAAGGCCGATTCGCAGCGCCTCGAGACCGTCCTCCCCGGACGATTGCGGCGCACAGCCGGTTGTAAGGCACTTCACGATATCCTCCACTGCATGAAGCATCACGTGCTTCCGGTCGCCCATATCGACAGCCGACGGAACAAGCTCGACATATCCGCTGTAACGCGGGCTTGGGACCGCCGTCGAGATGTCGACGCGATACGACGAGTCCACGATTTGCGCGCGTCCACGCGATCCCATGATATCCATTTCACAAATTGTGAAATTCGCGACTTCGGCTGACCGCATCGTCGCGAGCATTCCGTTTGCGAGGCCCAGGGCGACATCGAACGTCGGGTCATCACCGGGTTCGCACAGCGTGTTCATCGCGTGCACCCAATGAACTTCCCCGACGAGAAACCGCAGCAGGTCGAACCAGTGAGTGCCGTTGTGGACAGTCCCTTTCGTCAGCCACCCGGAGACGTTACGAAGCTCTCCGATGCCGCCCTCCTTAAGAAACCGCTGGAGGTTTCGCATGTTTTCCGCGTAGCGCCGCATGTGCATCACGACGAGAAGAACACCGCGCTCACGCGCCAGCGATAAGACCCGCTGTGCCTGGTAAAGCGTGGAAGCGATTGGCTTTTCACAGAGAATCGCCCGCGGCGGCGAGGAGCTCGACAGAATCTGCGAGAGGACCGCGAAATGAGTTGGCGTCGGAGTCGCTACACTCACGATGTCCGGACGCGCTGCATCGAGCATTCCCGCCACCGTGGTAAAGCGCGCGCTGACATCCCAGCGATCGCCACACCGTTCGAGCTTCGCGGGGTCGACATCCACTACCGCAATGAGGTCTGTATCCGGACACACCTCGTAGGCTTCCGCATGCGAGAAAACGTCGCCGAGCATCAGTGGATCGTCAGCGAACTCGCTGCCGATCTTCCCGCAGCCAACGAGGGCCGCACTGAATGGACCGCCGGACATGCCGTCTGTCATCGTGCGGTTTTCTGCTGGATATGTCGGTTCAGTTCAACCAGCTCGGGGCGGCGGTCGAGCAGCTCGAGCACGTCGACGAGATCGAACGCAGGATTTTTCGGGTAGAGCTCGGCATAGATGGCTCTCACCAGCTCCAGATCCTCCGCGGTGTCCACGGTGAGACGCAGCGTCGCCGCCGCGTCCGGCAGTCCGCTCTCCACGTTGCGGCAGCGGTACCTGTCGAGATGCTCCCAGAAGTGCAGCGAGACATGCTCATGGTCCGCCGGATCGGACGAAGTCTCGTTGATCCGGGCGAGATCGTCGGTGCGGAAGACGCGCACATCGGTTCCACGCGGCGTGGTGTGTGGAAGGATATTGCTGACGAAGTCAGCGCCCCCCATGAGGAAATCGCCGACCACCTTGTCGACGATCCCAGGATCGATGAGCGGACAGTCACCTGTTGTCTCGACGATAACCTCTGCTGAGCAAGCGCGGGCGGCGCGGACGACGCGGTCGAGCACGTCATCCTCGCTGCCACGAAAGACCCCCGCACCGACGGATTCGGCGCAAGCGGCGATCGCATCGTCCGCCTCGCCTTCGACAGTCGCGACAACGATATCATCGAGTGTTCGCGCCCTTCTGAGGCGCTCGAGCATACGTCCGAGCAGCGGCTCGCCCAGAATTGGCATGAGAACCTTGCCCGGGAGACGCGTAGACCTGAAGCGCGCTTCGACGATGCAGACGACCCTGGGGCTCCGCGCGGACGGCCGGGGTAAGAGGTCAGCCCTCGGTGACATGCTTCGAAGTCACGTGCGAGTTGATCAGCGCGAGCTCGGGCTCACGCTCGAGAATGTTCACAACGTCGAGCCAGCTGAAGTCGTTGCGCCCTCCGAGACGCTCGAAAATCCGCCTCGCAAACTCCATGTCCTCGGGATTGTCGACTGTCCATCGCATCGAATGAAGATCACGCTCATTGGTCACTGGCAGCAGCCGGAAGAGCGATGGGTTCTGATAGATGTAGACTGTGACGTGCGCCCGCTCGAAGCTTTCACGCGCACGACGC
>DATAIM010000027.1:0-8281 GCA_036262655.1 Gemmatimonadaceae bacterium
AAGGAGCGCTCGGATCCGCCGTTCCAGCAGCCCGTTGGAGACGCAGGAAACGTTGCCCGTGCTGGTACCTTCGACCGGTGACGCTATACCGTTTACGAGAGTGGTCAACGACGCGCGTACCGAGTCGATCGCCCGCACTGACGATAGAATCGAGAGATTCGTGTGGTACATGCCGCCGCTGGAAGGTCCGGCGCCCTGGTTCCCACAGCGCACATAATCAGCAGTGCGCCTGCCATCGAGGCGGCTGCTCTTGAAAGCCCTCGTCCCGATGACAAGTGCATTGACATCCGTGTAGTCGGTCGGAATTCCGAGCTTCTGATAGACTTTTGGAAGCCACACCCATACGCTATCGGCCGGCGCGCGAAGACCGACGGTGACGTCAGATCCCTGCTCGCTGAGCTGAAACATTCCACCGGTTTCCGTCTCTGTGACGCTGGCGGAGGGGCCGGCCTGCGTTGTAATCGGTGTGGAAGGGGGCGGAGGAGCGCACGATGCGACGGCCAACGCCGCTGTGAGAATCGCCCAGGCCGTTGAAGTGACCAGTTTTTTCATCAGAGAAATCTCGCCCATCCGTCGCGTGACCGTGATTTCACCCCTGCAAACCAGCGGCAAAGGAAGTAAAGGATTGTCACCATCACCGCGGCAACGAGATACAGGAGTGGCAGGCTCCACTGGTAACCAGGTGGTACATCGGGTGGGAGCATCGGATGATTCGCAACGAGCCATCCTGTGCTCGTCGGTGTCCGTACCATCGATATCAGTAGTGCTGTCAGGTGGATGAGCGGAATGTGCAGGACGTAATAGAAGAACGGCACCTGTCCAAAAACACCGAGCCAGCGGGCCACGCGTCCGCGCGCGTTCTCGAGCAGCGGAATGGCAAGCATTACCGGGCCCAGCGTCATCAGGAGAAAGAGGAGTGATGCCGGATACTTTGCCGGATTCAGGAACGGAAGCACACCCTGGTCTGATTGCCACGGCCGCGGATCACCGTATACGCTCGTCGCACGAAGCACGAAGAAGAGGACGAGAGAGGCAGCCCCGATCGAGTAGCACAGGCGACGGCGTTTTTCGGGAGATGCCCGCATTACCGTGCCGAAGCCGTATCCGGCAGCCATCACACCAACCCATGGGATCAGTGTATAGAGCACGACCACATTGATTCCCGACCCTGCAGAGAAGTTGCCTCCTGCATAAAGAACCCGAAGTATCCAGGACGGCGATTCGATCGAGTCAATGAGAGGGGCAATCGCATTATGGCCGACGATTATGACGAGTCCTATGGCAGTGATCGCGGCAACGGGCAGGTAGACGAGGGCGGCAAGAATGACCATCGACCATCCGATCGCCCATATAACGCCCGCGAATGTGAACGAGGCGTAGTCGAAGTTGAATGTCCACCCGAAGCGCAGCAGGGTGAGCTCGAGGACCACGAGCCACAACCCGCGCAGCAACAGAAACTTCGAGAGCTCGCTTCGCGACTGAACTCTCTGGCCGTAGAGATAAGCCGCCGTTCCAGCCAGAAAGATGAAGGTCGGCGCACAGAAGTGAGTGACCCAGCGGGTGAAGAATATTCCCGGTGGTCCGCCGGTTGGAACTCCCGCGAAGACGCGGACGTGATCGATCGCCATGAGGACCATCACTGCTCCGCGAACGATATCGAGCGAAGCGATCCGGCGGAATGCCGAAGGGTGTCGCGCCGCTTTGTCAGCGGGTGATACCGTATTGTCGTAGGACGGGGCAGCCGTAGGGGAAGCAGTGGTGCTCATAAAGAAGCTCCGGATGCTCGGTCGCCTAATATTGCCCGGCTAGTGCCAGTCCGCGAGCCGCTTGAGGGCGTGGAGCCGCTCGGTTTGTCCGATGCGCGCTTTTCCCACCGCTTCGCGCAGCCAGTCCACGGAATGGTCATAGACGCTGCGGTTGACCGGGTACGGATGGCCGTCCTTGCCCCCATGAGCGAAGCTGAATCTGGCCGGGTCTCGCACGCTCGCTGGCGAGCCGTAAACCACATCCGCAACCAGTGCGAGCGCCCTCACGGCCTTCGGTCCGACACCGGGAACAGCCAGCAGCTCCTCGAAGTTCTGCGGAGTTTTTTCATACGTAGCGAGCAGAACCTTTCGAAGGTGGGCCGGATTGATGTCCTTCTGTATGTCGACCCAGTGCCGTGACGGCAGCGCGAGCGTGATCACGCGCGCAATCTCGCGGTCAACGTGACGAGGCTCCTGTCTCGCAAATTCTGCCGACGCGGAGCGGGCCGGGCTGGATTCGGCCGCGACCATGTTGAGCACGCTGTCCGGCCTTGCGTCGCTCGCGACAGCGGCATGCGGCTCGTTCACGAAATCGCGGACATGTGAGCCGAGCCAGTGATAACGGCGCGCGGTTCCGTCGTCGCCTTTCATTCCCTGCTGTACAACGGCCCATTCGCCTTCGGTGGTCAGGAAAAAGCTGTGATGATAGATCCCGAATCCGTCCTGAACAGCCGCTGAGTCGACCTTCGCGGCCATCCGGCTGTTGTATGCCAGGCGTGAGCCGTCCAGCCCGAGCCGGTCGCCGAACTGAATGAGCTCCGCCGGTGTCTTCCGCGATGCTTTGCCTTTGCCACCGGCAACCACGATGCCGAGCTCTCCGCCGTGTTGCGCGAGTCCTTCTTTCAACGCGCCACATACAGTGGTTGTCACTCCGCTCGAGTGCCAGTCGAACCCAAGCACGCAGCCGAACGCCTGGAACCAGTATGGGTCGGAGAGGCGCTCGAGGAATGCTGAGCGTCCCTGCTCGAGGACAATGACTTCAGCGATCGCGGGCGCCAGCTGAGTCATGCGCTCGAAAAGCCATTTGGGTGCTTTACCGCCGTGGAGCGGAAGCGTGGCGCTGCCGGTGCGCGTTGGCATCAGCTGAAGTTAACCCGGTGACTTCGCGTGGATTTTACAGTGTGCTGCCGCAGCGCTGGATTAAAAAAAATACGTTGTCTTCAGAGATGGCACGATCAGGGGAGTCGGACGTACGTAATGCTCACACCGAGCTGAGTTCCCACATCGGCACGAAAGACCTTCTGCATACCCAGATAGATATCCAGTGAACGGTTGCCGAGCTGCTGAAGGCCGATCCCGAAACCGGTGAAGTAGCTCTTCTTCGAAGGCGGGCCCTCCGAGCGGCAGCTCATGTCCCATACCACCCCGGGGGTCACGTATGTCACGAAGCGCGGCCGCTGCCGCCGCTTGGCGACGGAGAAGGGGACGCCTACATCGATCGTGCACGCATTGATCCCATCAGTCACGTCGGGTGCGTAGCCGAATCCGATCTCGGTGCCGAGAGTGCTCGTAGTGCTGTTGTCGTGAAGAAGTCCTGCCATTGCAGAGCCGCCCGTTACCAGGTTTATCTGGGCACGCGCGCCGAACAAGGCATGTCCGCCACAGCTCGAGCCGGCAAAGCGGCATTCACGTTCCTGGTACCCGGCTGTGAGGCCGTATATCGATCCCCCGCGAAACTGTAAATCGACGCCCACGGCGGCGGCCGCAAGGTTGGTTCCCGCCGAGCTGCGACGCTGTCCCGTCTGGAAACGCCCGATGTAGTAGTTGTGATCGCGGCTGGCGGGCATGGGCAGCGAGATCGGCGAAAGCGCACCGATGGGTGTGCCTTCGAGCCGGAGGATCTCGATATCGCGATCGGTCGCCTGAGACTTGGCGACAAGTGGCGCAGCGATAGCAGCTGATGCCATCAGGACCAACTTCCGCAGTAATGTCATTTCTCCTCCAGCCATCTCGCGAACGGTGCGCCGCGCGAGCCTGCGCCGGAGTAGTCGAATACGCTGAGCACCACGCCTTTTCCCTTGAGAATGTCGACGCGCATGAATCCCGTTCGATGCTGACTCACGTAATAGCTCTCGCGGAGATAGACGGCGCATTCGGCCTTCGACTCTGAGCCCGCGCCGCTCACGAGGAGATACTGAACATTCGGGGCGCCCTTCATCACTTGAAGGTTGTGATCGTGCCCGGCTGCGTAGGCTACCGGAGGCTTCACGCTGAAGGCACTCTCCAGCGAGTCGCGCATGTTGCGATTCAGGCTCGACAGAATGTCCTGGCTTTGTCCGCCGAGCCTCCGGAATGGACCTGTCATTCCACAGTAGCCGCCATGTGCGCCGCCGGTCATCAACGGATGATGTCCAGCCGCGATCGCAACGCGTCCATAGCCGACCGTCCTCACCTGCTCGCGTAACGCCGCGGTAATCGCACCCATATCCGTCACGCAGTTCGATCTTTCATCGCGGACTATGAAGTCATGCAGCCACCACTGGGTGTCGAGCAGAATCAACCGCAGGCGGCCGACGTCGAGCATCGACGGTCCAGGGCATCCATTGCCGGGGAGCATGCGAACATCGCGGCCGCGCTCCCGTCCCATCTGTGTTATGAGTCGCTCCTCGAGACGGACTGCGTAAAGCCCGAATGCCGTCGCGCGGGCCCAATCGTGGTTGCCGGGAATGAAAATGCCGCGCACGCCGGGCGGAACCGCATTTACCTGCGCGAGCAGTCTCCTGCGTGCATCCTCGTAACCGACACTGCTGTCGCGAGGAATCCCCTCCGGATAGACGTTGTCGCCGAGAAAGACGATTATCGTCCGCTCGGGAGCGGCGGCCGCCTGGGCGCTCATAGAATCGAGAGCGATCGCTTTTCTGCGCGGGTCGGGCTCTCCTGCATCCCCGATAAAGAGAATGGTGGTCTCGATTTCCTGCGGTGTGATATCCGTTGCGGGCCTTTTCGGGGCACAACCGGAGGCGACGAGCGAAAATGCGCCGACGGTTGCTACCAGGAGACGCGGCATCTTCCATCTATTCATCATCTCACCCTGCCTCGGCCGGCCCGAGACCGGAAAGTTTCCACGGTCCATCTGATGGCTCCCATTCATTTCGGGTGAACCTCGATAAGCGCATCGATCTCAGCATAACCGGTCGGCAGCGGAATTGCGCGACCCGACGCACCCGCCGCAAGAAGTGCCTTCACAGATTCGGGAGATCTACGTTCCATCCAGTATGAGTCGACACATGCTTTCACAGCCAGCTGCAGAGGCGTCTCTCCAGCCGCATTGGTAGCCTCGACTTCAGCGCCGCGGGCGATCAGAAGCTTCACGGTCGAATGCTGCGCTCGCCAGGCAGCGACGTGCAGTGCGTTGCTGTTCTTCGCGATACCATAGTATCCGTCTCCCTCCTTGAACCGCTCGGTCACACTCACTCCGAGGTCGAGGAGACGCCGCACTCCAGGCGTGTTTCCCACCCCGGAAAATTCAGCCAGCAGTTTTCCTCCTTCGGACACGAGGCGCGCAACGAGCTCTGGTTTTTCGCGCGCGATCTTTTCGATCGAATCAGCGTCGTCTGTTGCGCATGCGGCGATGAGTCGATCTACTCCATCCAGCTGAATGGAGATTCCGCGTTTGTTCAGCTCCTCGAGAACGTCACCCCGTCCCCGGCGCGCAGCGAGGGCGCCCGGTGAGAGCGGGATCGCGGGATAATCCGGATTGGCGCCGTGATCGAGAAGCTGTCTGATAATGTCGAGATCATTGTCCCGGAGAATCGCGTGCTGAAAGGCCGTTCGCTGCCAGCGCGTCAAATGATTGGGTTGAGCGCCATGGCTGAGCAGGAACACAACTCCATCGTAGTCATGCCAGTCGTGCTTCCGCAAAAGCATCGTCGCCAAGCTGTCGGGCGTAAGCTTGCCGCTTTCGACGAGGGCCTCGAGGGCACCGTTATCGTAACCCTCGGGCGTGTGATAAACGATCTCATCCGCATTGGGATCAGCGCCCCGGTCTATCAGAAGACGAGTGAGTCCCGCATGATGGGCGACTCCGGCCGCGCCATATAACACGGGCTCAAACGCGGCGTTCGGCTGGTGATTGTTTTCCCACCAGCCCGTGTTGGGATCGGCACCCGCATCGAGCAGCGCGCGAGCCGCGGTGACGAATCGATCTGAGCGTGCCTTGTCGAGACGGAGGTAACGCGAGAAGCACAGATAGCTCAAGGCGTCCCAATCGTATGGGCCGCCTTTGCGCGTGGCGGCTGCGGAATCAGAAGTGATGTATCCGGTTACTGCGCCTCCATCGCCTAGAACCGCGGCAGCATAGATGCTGGCGCTCGCGACCTCGGGATACCGGGCGAGAATAGAGTTGGCGCGATCGAGAGTGCCCGATGAATGGCTCGCATCGAGCGGAACGCACGCTGCCTTGATGAACTCCTCGACGTCGCTCATCAGCGACGTTTATCCACCGCTGATCGCCGCGAGGACAAGGATCCGGGCTTCGTCGCTCACCCGTGTGTCCAGACCGTCGAGGAACCGGATACTCTCGTCATTCACAAAAATGTTGACGTGGGGCCGGAGGGTTCCGCTCTCGTCGACAACCCGGTCGAGTACCGCGGGCGCTTTGGTGCGCAGGTCGTCGAGTGCAGCGCGGACGGTAGTGCATCCCGAGTCGAGCGGGACGGACGTCCTGCCGTTTACGTCGACGCCGAGCGCCCGGGGAAATTCGAAGCTGATCACGTGGAACTGGGGGACGCGGCCTTCACACAAACGATCGGCGGAAGGCCATCGGCGAGCTGCTGCCAGCTCGACCCGTCGTCGCTCGACCCGAACAGCTTTCCGCTTCGTGTTCCGAAGTAGATACCTGCAGGCGCAAGCGAATCAGCGGTGAGAGCGTCGCGAAGAACGGTCTCGTAAGCGTCCGTTTGAGGAAGACCTTCGCTGAGCGGCTCCCAGCTCGCGCCAGCGTCGGTGGTGCGGAATACCCGGAGCTTCGCTTCCGCAGTGACGCGAAACTGATCCGAATCGAGTGGAACGATGTAGACCGTTTCCGGCTGGTGCGGATGCATCTGCATAGCGAAGCCGAAATCGGACGGAACACCGTTGGCGATGTCGGTCCAGCTGTCGCCCCAGTTTTCCGAGCGATACAGGCCCCAGTGATTCTGGAGGAACAGCCGCTCGGGGCGTGACGGATGGTGAACGACCTTGTGAACGCACTGCCCGAATTCGGGATGCTTGTCCGGGAGAAACTCGGCTCTCACGCCATTGTTGCGGGCAGTCCAGGTGCGGCCGCCGTCATCGGTTCGATAAACACCGGCTGCCGATATGGCGATCAGCATTCGATCGCGGTTCGCGGGGTCGAGGACGATGGTGTGGAGGCACAGCCCCCCGCCCCCGGGCATCCAGCGCGGGCGGTGCTCGTGGTTGAGCAATCCATCCACCGCGTTCCAGCTGCCGCCCCCGTCGCGCGATTCGAAAAGACAGGCGGGCTCCACCCCGCAGTACAGAACATTGGGCTCATCGGCGCGGCCCGGCGTGAGCTGCCAGACCTGCTTCAGCGCGAGCCCGGAGTCGTCGGGAAAGCGAACCGCGTGTCGCTCAGGCTCCGACCATGTACGGCCGTGATCGTCGCTCGTTCGTATCGTGCCGCCCCAGTACGGACTATTTGCTGCTGCGAAAGTCCGGCTTCGTCCGCCGCGGCTGTCGTGCAGCAGCGCGTAAATGGATTCACCACGGAAATGAGGCCCTTCCATCTGCCAGTTCCTTCGGTCGGGGTCTGAGCGAAAGAGAAAAGCTCCTTTCATCGTGCCAACAAGCACGAGAACGCTGTCGTCAGTGGAAGTGTGAGTGGCTGTTCCCATCGCTGCTCCGGTTCGTTTTCCACCGGAAGATGCGCCTCGGGTGCGCGGTGGGGAAGGCGGCGGGCGGGTGCGCGTTGACCTCCGGCCCGCCCGGCAGTTAACGTCAGCCGTCATGACAATCGCGCGGGAAGCTCTGCCATTGGACGGACTTGGACGCCGCCGGCTCAAGCTCGCGTTTGTGGGAACTCACGGTGTGGGCAAGACCACACTCTGCTTTGATCTCGCTGCACAGCTCAAGCGGCTCGATCTCGCTGTCGAGCTGGTCAAGGAAGTTGCGCGGCGCTGCCCGCTGCCGATCAACGAAGAGACGACCATCGACGCACAGGCGTGGATTCTTCATACGCAGGTTGCCGAAGAGATCGCGGCCGGTGCCGTGTACGAGGTGGTCATCTGTGACCGGTCAGTTCTCGACAACTACGCTTATCTCGTCGCGCGAACGGGCAGGCGGCCAGACCTCGACCCGCTGGTTGATTCCTGGATTCGCGGCTATGACGCGCTGTTCAAGGTCCCGGTGCTCGATGCACCATCGTTTGACGGGACGAGGGCAGTCAGCAGAAGCTTTCAGATGGAAATCGACAGCGTGATCGACCAGCTCGTGCTGGATTTCGGGGTCCCTGTAACGCCACTCGATCGTGATGATCG
>DATAIM010000028.1:0-8013 GCA_036262655.1 Gemmatimonadaceae bacterium
TCTCCGCTGGCTCCGGCGGTGCCTTCAACGCTGTGTACATGTGAGCTTCCATGTGCCTGTCTCCGCATTTTAGCATTCGCACCGGCACTTTTACCTTCACCCCGCGAACTGCCGAAGCGTCGAGCGTAGCAGCTCGCGCCTTCGCCGGATCGATCTCGATCGACGCATCCATCGCGGTCGCCTTGCATGTCCAGTCCCTGACATTGGAGCTTCCCTCGAGCCAGAGCCGGCTGTCGGCTCGCACCGGAATGCGGGTCAATGCTGCCGCAACAGGAGCCGTGACCGCGTTGCCGCCAGGCGGTTGCGCGTACCCTTGGCCCGGAATCGCGGACATGATGCTCGCCAATAGCAGGATGGATATGGAATACTTCACGTCCGAAAATTCGTCTTGCGGGTACTTCGTATCTGTCGGGTGCAACTCCCTCCCGCGTACGGGAAACCCTGTCAGGAATCCCGGGCACTTTCGTTTCTGGGCGTCCCTCTTGCACGATCCGCTTGAATCACCCGTTAGTATTAGGATCCCTACCTCCCTTTCCCTAAGCTGTATGCATCAGATCCGTTCGTTCGTGTCCGGCCTCGCTGGCCTGACACTCGTCACCGCGTGCGCAATGAATGACGCACAGCCCGCGACTACTCCCACCGTGGGCGCTCCCGCCCTCGATCCCGTCCAGGTAATAGCCGTCGACTCGGCCACCCTTGCCGCGCGTCTCACCGATGACACCGCGAAGCCGCCGGCGATCACGGTTCCTTCGGTACCGGGGCGGAACAAGCGTGACAGCCTCGCCCTCGTCGCAACGATTCGCGCCGGGATGAAAGACACTCGGTGGCCGGTAAGAACTGCTCCGCCTCTCCCCGGCTCGCTCCTGCCTGCAAGGCGAATAGTCGCCTACTACGGCAACCCCCTCTCAAAGAAGATGGGAATTCTCGGCGAGCTCCCACCCGACGAGATGCTCGCCCGGCTCGACAAGGAGGTAGCTGCCTGGAACCGCGCCGATCCGTCGACGCCTGTTCAGCCCGCGCTCCATCTTATAGTAGTGGTCGCCCAGGGAGCTCCCGGCCGCGACGGCAACTACCGGCTCCGCATGCCCGACACTCTGGTGGAACGCGTTTACTCGTGGGCACAGCGGAAGAACGCGATTCTCTTCCTCGACGTACAGGTCGGCAAGAGCAACGTGCAGGCGGAAGTCCCGCGTCTGGAACAGTTCCTCAGGCGCCCCAACGTCCACCTGGGCCTGGACCCCGAGTTCTCGATGAAATCAGGCGACCCGCCTGGCCGCAAAATCGGCACGATGAGCTCGGCCGACGTGAACTGGGCCATCGGCTACCTGTCGAACCTCGTCAGGACGAACAACCTGCCACCCAAGGTGCTTGTCGTTCATCGGTTCACGCGGAAAATGCTCACCGATGCACAGGGCATCCGCCTCGATCCGCGCGTGCAGGTCGTCGTCAATATGGACGGCTGGGGCGCGCCGTGGCTCAAGTTCGATTCATATCGGGATTACGTACAGCGCGAGCCGGTTCAGTTCACGGGGTTCAAGCTCTTCTATCACAACGACACGAAGAAAGGCGAGCCGCTCCTCACTCCCGGTGAGCTGCTCAGGATCAACCCGAAGCCGATGTACATACAGTACCAGTAGATGCCCATCGCGACGGTCAACCCTGCGACCGGAGAGACGCTTCGCAGCTTCGACGCTCTATCGAAGGGAGAAGTCGACAACCGGCTGGGGAAGGCCGTCGCGGCGTTCGAGACGCATCGGCTTTCGTCTTTCGAGACCCGCGCGAAGTGCATGCGCCGCGCAGGCGAGATCCTCGTCGCCGAGAAGGAACGCCTTGGCAAGTTGATGACGGTGGAGATGGGCAAGCCGCTCACCGCTGCAATCGCCGAGGCGGAGAAGTGCGCGACAGCGTGCTTCTATTACGCGGATAATGCGGAGGCTCTGCTCTCCGACTACGCCGTCAGCGCGAGCGGCAACGCCCGCGTCTATTTTCAGCCCCTCGGCGTCATCCTCGCGGTAATGCCGTGGAATTTTCCGCTCTGGCAGGTATTCCGTTTTCTCGCGCCGTCACTGATGGCAGGAAACGTCGGCCTCCTCAAGCATTCGTCGAACGTGCCGCAATGCGCCCTCGCCGTCGAGGACATTGTAAAGCGCGCGGGCTTCGATGAGGGGGTATTTCAGACGCTGCTCATCGGATCCGAGGAAGTGGCTTCGATCATCGCCGACCCTCGCGTAGCCGCGGTCACTCTCACCGGCAGTGAAGGAGCGGGACGTTCCGTCGGAGAGGCAGCAGGCCGGTCGCTCAAGAAAGCAGTGCTGGAGCTTGGTGGCAGCGATCCTTTTATCGTCATGCAGAGCGCAGATATTGACAGCGCGGCAAAGACCGCGGTGACTGCGAGGATGATCAACAACGGCCAGTCATGCATCGCCGCGAAGCGATTCATCGTTCACGACACCGTTTACGATGATTTCGTCGACCGCTTCGTACGAGGAGTGAAGGCGGTGCGGATCGGAGATCCGATGGATCCCGGGACAGAGCTTGGCCCTTTGGCGACGGAGGCAATCCGTGACGAGCTCGCGGAGCAGGTGAGAAAGACTGTATCGATGGGCGCACGCGTACTTTGTGGCGGCCAGCCGATCGATCGCACCGGCTTCTACTACGCTCCGACGGTTCTCGCCGACATCCCGGAGCAAAGTCCCGCCGACGAAGAGGAGCTGTTCGGCCCTGTCGCTTCAGTGTGGCGGGCCTCTAGCATCGACGACGCGATCGGGATTGCGAACAGCACTCGCTTCGGGCTTGGCGCCAGCGCATGGACACAGGACGCCGGCGAGCGTGAGCGATTCATCCGCGACATTCAGGCTGGAATGGTCTTCATCAACGGAATGGTGGCGTCCGAGGCAGCCCTCCCATTCGGCGGAGTAAAGGCTTCCGGCTACGGCCGCGAGCTCGGCGAGTTCGGCATTCGCGAGTTCGTCAACATCAAATCGGTTAAGGAACCTTCTCACGAAAACCGACGATCCAGCACTGAGTAAAAAACCTCAGAAACCGAGCTGAAAGTCCCTAGCTGCTGTCTTTTTTCTCGGCACCCGCCGTTGCTTCACCGTTCCTGCCAGAATCACCATCCATTAACACGATCCCACACATCGATAACTTCGTCTGAGCCGTCAACAACGTAATACCGATCGTGAGCAGCAGCGGTAAGACACGAATGGTTGGGAGCAACTCTGACCTTCGCTCCGACAAAGATCTCATCGAAAGGCAAAGGATCGGCGCTACTAACGACACCATGCTCCTGGTACACACGCTCAATGATGCATTTTTTTCGGTAAACTGGCCGCGCCGAGGCATTCCAGACCTCGCCGTACCCAACGTCATTCGGGGTGGCGCCCGTGCTCCGATCCTTCGAGAGCGCGAGCGCGCCTGCGTCAATTAGAAACCCGTTACAACCCGGCTTTCTACCGATAACGGAGGCGAGAACGGTGAGCGCAATATCCTCCCGCGTGCACGACCCGATCTCCGCCTGAAAAACATCCTGGAACATGTAGACACCCGGCCGGCCCTCCGTCACGCCATCGAGCCGTTCGGCGTGCGTCATCGTCGGCGTCGAACCCACGGATACGACATCGCACCGCATGCCCGCATCGCGCAAACGATTCGCTGCCGTCACCACAGTCAATCGCTCATGCTCTGCAACCTCTTTTATGCACTCGATGCTGCGGCAGCTGTACGAATGCCCGGCGTGAGTCATCACCCCCGCGAGCTTCGCGCCGAGCGCCCGGCCGATTGCGAGAACGTCGTCGCTCGTAGCGTCTACACCAGCTCGCCTGTCGCCGGAATCGAGCTCGATCAGCACGCGAAAGTCGCCTCGGTGATTCGCGATCGACGCAGCAGCAGCTACATCATCCGTCACCAGACCTATTACTGCACCTCGATCGACCAGGTTTGCGGCGCGCTCGAGCTTGTTCGGAGGAAGCGCCGCGGCGATCAGAATATCCGGGAATCCATGACCGGCGAAATACTCGGCCTCGGCTACAGTCGAGACAGTGATTCCTCCCCTCTCGCCGTCGACCGCCATCCGCGCAACGGCCGCTGATTTCGCGGTCTTGAGATGCGGGCGCAGCGCGGCTCCATTCTTTCGAACAGAGTCGCTCATTCGTCTCAGGTTCTTCTCGAGAATCCCTCTGTCGAGAATGAGACAGGGTGTCTGTAGATCCTCGAGCTTCACTTGCGCTACCTGATCGGCCGGCCAACCGTCCACGGAACGCCGGCCGCGTCGAGAGCCTTGTACAACGACGGTACTCTTGTCGTGAGAAGCGCGTTCAGCCGCGACACTTCGCGCTCCAGATCCTTCATCGCGCTGTCGAGTGTCTCGCGCTGAAGCTGCGTGGGCGGCGAGCTCACGTCGCCGATCTCTCCGGCAACCCGATTCACGCGATCCTGAATCGACGGCGCGAACCTGGTCCTGTCGTCGGCATCGTTGGCTTCACCCTGCGCGCCGCGGACCTTCTTAAGGATGTCATCCACTTCGCGCTCTATCGTGGTTGTCTGTCGCGACAGACTGTCCGAGCCGCTCAGACTCTTGAGCGCATTCTTCACCTCCGTTATCTGCTCCTTCAGCAGCTCGGCCGATCGCACCGTCGCCTGTACTCGCGCCTGCTGCTCCGCACTCCGGAGCCGCATGTCGTGGAGCGCGCGGTACTCGGCGGCCGTGAGCTGCACGAGCGGATCCTGCCTGACGACGACCTGCGTCTCCACCGAACGCGGCGTGACACTATCCCTCCCGCTGAGTGTCAGGCGGGCAGTGTACCGGCCCGGCAGCACGAATGCTCCCTGCGGTTGTCCACGGTTTCCCTGTGCACGCGGGTTGAAGTACGGTGCCGCAAGACGGAGATCCCATACTGCGCGATGGAGCCCCGCCTTCGAGTTCACTGTCAGGTCGCGAATCCGCTTGTTGGTGGAATCGAAGATCGCGAGGGAGAGTGTACGACCCTTGGGCAGGCTGTCCTTTATATAGTATGTGAGCTTCGCGCCGAATGGCGGGTTTGGTGCGCTGAACGACCGTTCGCCGAGTGCGCCTGCGCCCCGCTCCCCACCCGGATGTGACGTGTTGTAGTTGAATAGAATCGTCGGCTTCACCGGGAAGAGGTACATGTTCCCCCCCCTGTCTGCTTCCGCGAGGCGCTCGAGGGGAGTGATGTCGTCGATGATGAATATCCCGCGACCGTGCGAGCCGATGATGAGATCGTTTTCGCGCGGATGGATCTTGATGTCGTGGACGGGAACCGTCGGAAGATTGTACTGGAGCTTCGACCACGTCTTTCCGCCATTCCCCGAGTAGTAGGCGCCGATCTCGTTCCCGGCGAAGAGAAGTGACGGTGCGCGCGTATGCTCGCGGATCACCTGCACCGACGATACTGGAAGGTTCGATGATATCGACGTCCACGTCTTCCCGTAGTCGTTGCTCTTGAGCACATACGGCTTGAAATCGTTGCTGCGATGTCCGTCGAACGTCGCGTACACCGTCCCCTCGTTGTGCGCCGACGCGACCACTCGGCTCACGTATGTCATTTCCGGAACGCCCGGGAACTTGTCGATCTTCGTCCACGTTGCTCCGCCGTCACGCGTGACCTGGATGAGCCCATCGTCGGTGCCGACGTACAACAGGCCCTTCCGGATCGGGGACTCGTCGATGGTACTGATGTTCCCGAAGTCCGCAGTGCCTGCATGCCGGGCGACAGCGTCCTTTGGCCAGACCTTCCCCATCAGCGGCAGCTTGTCGCGGTCGAGATTCCGGGTGAGATCTCCGCCGAGCTGTTCCCAGCTGTCGCCGCGATTCGGGCTGCGGAAGAAGTACTGCGCGCCGAAATACACCGTGTTGTGATCGTGCGGCGAGATGACGATCGGCACGCTCCAGTTGTAGCGCAGGTTCTTCTCGCCGAATTTCGGTTGCGGTTGAATGCTTTTCTGCTCGCCTGTCTTCACGTCGTAGCGGATGATGCCGCCGTTCTGTGATTCCGCGTAGACAGTGTTCGGGTCCGTCGGGTCGATTGCGGAGTAGAAGCCGTCTCCGCCGACTGTGACGAACCAGTCATTGTTGGTGATCCCCTGCCTGTTCCGGGTCTGGCTCGGGCCGCCCCAGCTGTTATTGTCCTGGAGGCCCCCGTAGACGTAATAGAATGGCTCGCGGTTGTCGGTCTCGATCGCGTAGTACTGCGCGATTGGAAGATTGCTGACGAAATCCATCGTCTGCCCGCGGTCGTGAGTGATGTAGACGCCGCCGTCGTTGCCGACGACGAAGTGATCCGGGTCAAGTGGATCGATCCACATTGCGTGATAATCCACGTGTGCCGACTGCGCGATCGGACGGTTCGTCTGCCCGCCATCCTCGGAGACAAAGATCGGGACACCGAGCTCGTAGAGCCGGTCGGGATTCTTTGGATCGACGCGGATCTGCCCCATGTACCACGGGAACTGGAAGTACGTCCCTTTTTTTGTCCAGCTCGCGCCGTAGTCGTCGGAGCGATAGACCTCGGTCGTGTTCGTCTCCATCGTCGCGTACACCGTGCGCGGCTGCGATCTCGAGATGGCGAGACCGATGCGGCCGACGTCACGCTTCGGCAATCCTTCAGTAAGTCGCGTCCACGTGTCGCCGCCGTCGGTTGACTTATAGATGCCGCTCTCAGGGCCGCCGCCGACAAAGCTGTACGCCTTTCGCTGTCGCTGAAACGCCGCCGCATACATGACGCTCGGATCTGAAGGATCCATAACGATGTCGGTCACACCCGTGTGGGCACTGATCGTGAGCACCGCTTTCCACGTCTTTCCACCGTCTGTCGTCTTGTAGAGACCACGCTCGCCACCGTCCGCCCAGAGTGGCCCGACTGCTCCGACGTAGACGATGTTCGGATTTGCCGGATGGACAATGATCCGCCCGATATGCTGTGAGCGGCGGAGCCCCATGTGCTGCCACGTGCGTCCGCCGTTCTCGGACTTGTAGACACCGTCTCCCCACGAAGAGCTGCGCTGGTTGTTCGCCTCGCCCGTGCCGACCCAGATGATCTCCGGATTGGTGGGTGCGATCGCAATGTCACCGATCGACGACGTGCTCTGGTTGTCGAAGATGGGCTCCCACGTGGTTCCTGCGTTGTTCGATTTCCAGACTCCGCCAGAGGCGGATGCAGCGTACATCAGTCTGCCGAGCCGGTTTCCGATTCTCGAGTCGGGTCCCTCGGCTACAGCGAGATCGACGATGCGCCCGCTGGTTACTGCGGGGCCGATCGGCCGCCATGCGAACTCGGACAGCATGGCCGAGTCGTAGCTCGCCTGGTTGAATGCGATCTTCGGGGCCGGTTTCTCGACGGCTTTCTTCGTATTCTGGGCGTCCAGTTCCCGCGAAGTAGCGAGGCTCGAAGCCAGTGCAAGGGCAGCAGCAACTTTTCCGTTCATCATGTCGAATCAGGGCGTGGGAGAGAAATGGGGGTCGGAGGGCCGAAGGCGCGCTGAAGAATAGCGTATTTCGATGGTCGACAGAGTCGATCGCCTGACTGGACAGTGTTAGTGACTAGTCTTATTATTTGACCATGAAGCAAATTGGCGCTGCCAAGTTCAAGGAGCAATGTCTCTCGATTCTGGACCGGCTCGACTCCGAAGGTCTTGTGATCACCAAACACGGGAAGCCGGTCGCGAGGCTGATGCCTTTCGAACGTGTTTCGGGCAACCTGATTGGCTCGCTGCGTGGCCGCATCCGAATCAAGGGCGACGCGCTTACGACTGGTTTGCAGTGGGATGCGGCCAGTGATTAATCTCGATACTCACGTCCTCCTCTTCGCATTGAGTGGAGAGGTGTCGGTGAAAGAGCGGCAGGTATTGGCTGAGAATACCTGGAGTATTTCGGCGATCGTGTTGTGGGAAGTTGCGAAGCTGGTTCAGCTGGGTCGGGTATTAATCGACCTGGATGAGGCCGAAGTCGTGAGAACATTGACCGCCCTTCATGTGTGGCCTATCGATCTTGCTGTC
>DATAIM010000029.1:0-3111 GCA_036262655.1 Gemmatimonadaceae bacterium
GAGCCGTCGCTCGATCCGCAAGTTCCAACGACGACGAGCGTTTTCAGTTTCTTCCTTATACGGAACTGGCGTTTCTAAAAATTCGCTCTCGTCGCAGGCGGGGAAGGGCGACCGCTTCGCAACGAAAAGACTGCCCCGGACTGCGGTCGAGGAACTTTAGACGATAAGTGAAAGGAGCGTTGGAGCTGATAGTCCGTAGCCAGTGGCGCAAATAGCGACTAGCTACCGCTCTGAGCTGCGGCGAGCCCCTAGCTTTGTAATACAAAGTACTTGACAAAACAAAAGCTACTCCATACTCTCCCAGTTCAGAACCCCTTTTTAAAGCGGAGAAAAAGCGTGGAGCAGGCCCAATCGCAAACAGGACGATCCTCGATCGGCACGCTGTGGACCGCAGCGCTCGCGATTGCAGCACTCGGAACCTGGGTGCTGTTCGATTCACTACCCGGCATAAACTGGCTGATCTGGACCGCGTCAGCCGCAGCTTGTCTTCTCCTCTTCCCCCGCCTCGAAAACCGAATGAGTCGCCCGCTGTTGACCGTAGCGGGGATGGCAATTCTGATCTCAGGCGGAGCAGTTGGAACGGCCGACCCGTTCATCGGGTTCCTGATGTTCATCGGGATTATCGGCTTCCTCGCGCTCGAGATGCTTCTCTCCCCCAACCCGGTGTGGCAGCGGGTCTCAGCTGCCTTCACAATTACGGCTCCGATAGTCGCTTTCGGCAACGCCCTCGTCGAGTCGATCCGGCGCGCAATCGAAGCGCTTCACCTCGTCCGGTCGCCGCGCGCCCGTTCAATCGTAGGTGGCATCGCGATCACGCTCCCTGTGGTCATCATCTTCGGGCTCCTTCTAGCTTCGGCCGACCCGCTGTTCGCGCGCTGGCGTGACGCGATCGATCGCCTGATCTCGAGCTGGGATTTCCTGCCACGAACTGTTTTCTTCATCGCTCTCCTTTCGATAGTGCTCGGGGCGTACGGCTTCGCCCTCAAGGGTCGCGAGAGCTCCGACCTGCTGCCGGCAAGGGCGGACGAGCCGGCGCAGCGATGGATCGGAGCGACCGAGCGTCTCATACTCATCTCGAGCGTCGCCGCACTCCTCTGGGTCTTTCTGCTTGTCCAGCTCACGTACCTCTTCGGAAACCTTCCGGAGGTAACTGGGTCCGGAGTCACCTTCGCCGACTATGCGCGTCGTGGATTCGCGGAGCTCAGCATCGTCGCATCCGCGAGCGCAGTCCTCATTCTGCTCTCGGAAAGATTCGGCAAGAGGGGCGATCGCGACATGCTCCTGCGAGCAGTGACAATGGCGCTCGTAGTCGCCGTTCTATTTCTGCTCGGATCCGCGTTTCACCGGGTGTCGCTGTACGAGCAGGCATACGGCTTCACCACCGCCCGCCTCTACGCGCAGGCGTACATGATCGTCGTCGCGATCTGCCTTCTTCTGCTCGGAATCGAAATTCGCCGCGACATCGACACACGCCGTCTCTTCCGGAGAGCTGGCGCAGTTGCGACGCTTGCATTCCTCGTTCTCGTCTACTGGAACCACGAAGCGTGGATCGCGGCTCGCAACATCGACCGCTTTACCACGACCGGCAAGCTCGACGTCAGCTATCTCGTGCGTGACCTTTCGCCGAACGCGATACCTGTAATCGTCGAGCGAATTCCTTCCCTGCCGGCGCCCGTCTGGAACGAGGTACACGCCGCGCTGCTCCGCACCTACGGCGGAGGCCGCCGACCCCTCGAGGGCTCATGGTATGAATGGAACCTGGCGCGATCACGCGCGCGCGCTGCGCTGGACAAGGCAGGCATCCCGCACCGCCGGCTTCCCGCGCCGGCCACGCCCGCGCCAGCGCAAAGACTATGATCGGTCCGTCGCTGCGCGCGCGTATTCGTCCCAGAACACTGCCATCGCACGCATCCCGATTCGGAAGTTCTCTTCACTCATCCACTCGTCCGGCGCGTGCGCGTTCTCTCCCGGCAGCCCGAAGCCAACCAGCAGCACCGGCGCTCCGAGCACGCGCTCGAAATCACCGACCACCGGAATAGAGCCCCCTTCCCCGACAATCACCGGCTCCTTCTCGAACGCGGTAGCGAGTGCACGGCGGGCCGCATCATAAAGAGGTCCCTTTAATTCCGCATGCCAGGGTTTGCCCCCGTGAAGGTATGTAACGGTCGTTTCCACACCTTCCGGCGCCACCCGTGCGACGTGCGCCTTCATCTTTTCGACGATCTCCGCCGGACTCTGGTCCGGCACGAGCCGGCAGCTGACCTTCGCCATAGCCATCGACGGCAGAACTGTCTTGGCGCCCTCCCCCGTGTATCCGCTGAGAAGCCCGTTGACCTCGCACGTCGGACGCGCCCATAACCGCTCCAGAACCGTGTACCCCTCTTCACCTCCAAGCCGCCCAGCGCCGGTCTCCTTCCGGAACGTCTCGTCGTCAAAGGGAAGCGTTCGCATCTGCTGCCTCACTGCGGGATTCCAGTCGCGAACGGAATCGTAGAAGCCTTCGATCGCCACATGCCCGTTGTCATGGTGCATGGTAGCGATGATCCGCGCGAGCGCGGTGGCCGGATTCACGACCGCTCCGCCGTAAGCCCCGGAATGCAGGTCGACCTTGGGGCCCCGGACATTGATCTCGAAATATGCGAGGCCACGGAGCGACGAGAGTATCGACGGCTGTCCCGGTCCAAACATCGCCGAATCCGAGATCACAACCGCCTCGGCTGCGAGGAGCTCCCTGTTCGCTTCGACAAAAGCTTCAAGATTGTCGCTGCCTACCTCCTCTTCTCCTTCAGCTATCACGACCACATTTACAGGGAGCTTCCCCCGCGCTGCGAGATGTGCCTCGATCGCCTTGATGTGAAGGAACAGCTGACCCTTGTCGTCAACCGACCCGCGCGCGTAGATGTTCCCGTCACGAACCGTTGGCTCGAATGGAGGTGACGTCCACAGGCCGAGTGGTTCGGCGGGCTGAACATCGTAGTGGCCGTACACGAGAACGGTGGGCGCACCGGCAGCTTCCCTCCATTCCCCGATAACCACTGGATGTCCCGGGGTCTCGTGAATTGTTGCCTTCAACCCGACCTGCTCCATTGCGTTTTTCAGCCATTCCGCGGC
>DATAIM010000030.1:0-2228 GCA_036262655.1 Gemmatimonadaceae bacterium
GATTTTATTGACAGCCTCGCCTTCACGGTTTCGCGGGGCGGAATTCCGTGGGCTCAGGCCAAGATGGTCCTTGGCGAGAGGTATTCCGCCACCCACGATGCCGAGCGGGCAGTTTCGGAATTCGCGGGGTTGATCCGGGCGGAGCCATCGGTCGCCGTTGGATGGTTACTCACGGCGAAGGCGTTGTTGGCTGCAGGCCAGATGCAGCGGGCGGAACCATATCTCGAGAAAGCGTACGATCTAAAGCCGTCGGGTTTCGCCGCGTACGGGCTCGGTGTCCTCGCGATGCAGCGCAAGAATCTTCCCCGCGCGACGACATTGTTCGAGAACGCGCTGCAGCTGACTGCGGATATGCCGCCGGCTTTGTATCAGCTGTCGCTCGCGTATGCGCTTCAGCGGGATCTCGGCCGGGCACGCGCGTATGCCGCGCGGCTCGCGCAGGTGGCCCCCTCGTATCCGGGTCTCGGAGAATTGATGGTGAGTCTCGGGATGCCTGGGCGCTGACGAGCGCACGGCACTTGCCGGCGGGGGCGAGCGGCATAGCTTCCCGCGCTCATTACATCAATCGTCGAGACAATCATGTATCGAGAAGGACTCCGGCTTGTGATCGGGTCAGCCTGTTGTGCCGCGGTGACAGCGTGCGCCTCGGCCCCGGCTCCTCTCAACCGCGTAGCCGTTGCATATGCAACACTCTCGAGTGCCTCCGGGGAGAAACAGGGAACTGCCGAGATGTGGCAGGACCTCGACAAAGTCGTGCACGTAAATGTGCAGGTTACTGGGCTCCCTGCAGGCCCCCATGGAATTCATTTCCATGCGGTAGGTCTGTGCGAGCTATCAGCCCCGACTCCTTTCGCAACGGCCGGGGCTCACTTCAATCCTCTCGGCAGAGAGCATGGACTCGACAATCCGGCGGGTCCTCACGCAGGAGATGCGCCGAACTTCACTGTCGCGAGTGATGGTACCGGACGAGCGGCGTTCACCACCGACCGCGTGTCGCTCACCGACGGCTCGACGTCCTTATTCGACGCGGATGGAAGCGCGATCGTGATTCATGCGGCAGCGGACGATCAGATATCGCAGCCATCGGGCAACAGCGGAGCACGAATCGCATGCGGAGTAGTCAAGCGAGGGCCTTGAAGGTCCAGCTCGACCGCAATGCATGCTCAGCGGGCGGCGCTCCGCCTCAACGCCGAGAGTACCGAGCCTCGATAGTAGTCGGAATCAATCGCGTCCACTGCGCGATCAAAGGCAGGGCGCACCGCATCATCGATCCTGTAATTTCTCGCAACGAACGTGAGGATGTCGGAGATATCGTTGTCCGACTTCAGCTTTGCCGTAAGGTCGAGCGCACCAAGCACAACCTCCCGTGTGAGCGGCTGTTGACGCAGTGCCGCAAGCAGTGTCTCACGCTTGTAGTGGCCTGATTCGATCCTGCCTGCCGCGTTGAAGAAGGCGGGCCAGCTGTCCACATGACGATCCTTCACGAGGTTGATCAGCGCCTCGGATTTGTAGTAATCGGACTTGATGTCCGCGATGGACGTTAGGACAAACGAACTCGTTCTCGCGTCCCACTCTCCGTTGCTCATGGCCTTGAGCAGCTCACCGCGATAGTAATCGGACTCTATGCGGCTCAACGCCTCCGCATAGTAGGGCCGCGTCTGCGCATTCAAGGCATACCTTCCGGCCACGCTCTTGAGCAGCTGCGACAGGTAATAATCTGACTTCATTCCAGACGCAGACCGGAGCAGGATGCCGACAGTCTCGCCACCCAGCTCGCCCTTGCTCAGCACTTTGGTAAGCGTTTGCGACTTGTAGTAGTCCGACTTCATACGCCCCGCCGCCTCGGCGAACGCGCGCCAGGTCCCTTCGTTTGCCGATGGTTGTGCAGCGAACTTCGACAGTACCTCGGCCATGTAGTAGTCGCTCGATGAGAGATCGTTCGACACCTGCCGCACGACGCCGTTCAACGTGCTGGCGTCGAGCCTGACGTCCATGTCGAGAAGCGCCCCGTAGTACTTGCTCTTGGCGTACGCAGAAGGCATGAGGCTGATCTCGGACAGAACGCCGCGCAATCCTCCTGATCGGTACAGCTGGGGAACCCGTGTGGCCGACGCGAAGGCGGTGCGCCTTTCCACGCCGAGTAGAGTGCGCGCCAGCCAGGCGCGGGCCTCGTCGTTGTATGCTGCGCGATCACCGTTGACCCAGTACTGGTGTTCCAGGGAGCCATT
>DATAIM010000031.1:0-4126 GCA_036262655.1 Gemmatimonadaceae bacterium
TACAGATGGCAGCGAGCGTGGCTCCCTTCCCTCTCCATACGCGGACGTAGCTCGCCGGCAATAATTCGTAGCGTCGCTCCAGCTCTTCCCGGTACCATTGTGCGCCGAGCAACGGAATCGTCACGATGACTACGTCAGGCCTCACGCGTTCGACCTGCTGAACGTACCACGCCGGGTATGTATCGTTGTCACCGATCGCGAAAATCACGGCGTTCCGGGGTGCCTGCACGAGCTCTGCCATCGCGCCATCACGTGGGATGAGCGCTCTCGGCGGCGCGCTGCGATCCACCGCGCTCCAGTTGAGGATCATCGGCAGAAACGCCACGCCGAGCCCGGCAACACCGGCACCTGCGCGCATCCGTGAAGCCGCACGCACAGCACCCGCTCCCGCCCAGATCCCCCAGCACACGAAGGCGAGTGAAAAGAAATAATCCCTCTCACGTGCTTCGTGTTTCGCGCCAGGCGGAAGAAACCCCTGACCGTACGACGGCCCCGCCTTCATGTTGAGATAAGCGACCACTCCAACCGTTGCGGTAAAAAACAGGAGCATCAGTGCGCGCCAGCTCGGCTGATGAATACGCCGGTGCCACATGCAGCCGACCGCACCGAGCACGGCATACGCGATGGTAAACGGACTACGGAGCCATGATGGAGGCGCTTCGGGCGCCATCCCAAGTGCGATCTGCCAGTCTGCATACTCGAATAGGTTGCCGAGCTGGAGGAACCATGGCGACTGTCGCGGCAGGATTGGAGCAGGCTGGTATTGCTTTCTCGAAAGGACATCGAGAAACGCCTGCCAGCTCGCCGGATTCCCCTGGTTGATCGCGGGATCGTGCTTCGCCCGGACGAGCATGAACAGCACGGCGGATGCGCCGACGATGGCGACAGCTGCCATCGACAAGAGTGTGGTCGGGCTCTTGATGCGCCGCGTGGCGGTCTGGCCGCCCGGGTCCTCAGGAGGCGACGCTGAAAACAACGCGAGATAGAACGCGGCCGGCGCTGCCACGAGCGCAGACAGCTGAAGCGACCATCCGAGACCGCAAAGATAGGCGAGGAGAACAAGCCACCTGCGCTCGAACGCGACCCGCGCACGTTCGGCCACGAGAACCAGCAGCATCGCCACGAGAAGGGACGGCGCATACACCTCTGTCTCGTTGGCATTCAACCAGACGCTCGACATCAGCCCCGCGAGAATTCCGCCGGCAGCTGCCTCCATCGGGTAACCAGTCCAACGCTGCATCAGCAACGTCGCGATGCCGCATGCGAACGCTGTCGAAATCGCGGAGAGCACGTTGACTGCTCGCGCGAAACCGACCAATGGGCCCAGGGCGCGGGCCCAGACGTTCCCGGCAATTATGTAGAGCGGGGTGCCAGGCGGGTGCGGGATTCCGAGCGTCCGTATCGCGGCGAGAAACTCACCCGCGTCCCAGTACGTGACGCTCGGCGCGAGAGTCATCACGTACACTGCCAGCAGGACGACGGTTACCGCTGTCGGCGCGAATGCCTCACCGGATCGGGCCCGTGCCAACGAGCTCTGCAACGGTAGTGGGGTTCGCGGGCTGCGTTCCCGGTTGGTCAAGCTCCGTTGGAATTCAGCACGGCCCACGCAACATCGAGCGCGCGCCGCGCCATGACGACATTGTGAACGCGGAAGATTCTAGCACCCCTCTCGAGCGCCATCACGCACGCCGCAACGGTCCCCGAATCCCTTTCCTCGATGCTCGTGCTCGCTCCTCCGGCTCGCTCGCTCACGAAACGCTTGCGCGACGGGCCGGCCATCACCGGACACCCGAGAGCGAGCAAGCGCGAAAGATTCCGGAGGACCATCCGTGAATGCGCACTCGTCTTCGAAAAGCCCAGACCGGGATCCAGCACGATGCGGTCCCTCGCAATGCCGGCGGTTTCCAGCGCAGCGACCCGCGCCTCGAGTTCGCTGACAACCTCTTCCATCGGGTCATCGCCGTAGACAGCATGCTGATAAGTAGCCATTTCCTCCACGTTCCCGCGCGAATGCATGATGACAACGCCGCAAGATTCCGACGCGGCGAGCGGAACCATCTCCGGGTCGAGCCGCATTCCCGATACGTCGTTGATGATGTCCGCACCCACTGCGAGCGCCTCTGATGCAACGGATGCCTTGGTCGTGTCGACGGAAATCGGAACGTTAGGCCAGAATTCGCGAATCGTGTGAACTACCGGCGCGATTCGCCGCACTTCCTCACCGGCGTCGACCGCAATGGCTCCGGGCCGGGTCGACTCTCCGCCGATGTCGATGATGTCAGCACCTTCAGCGACCATCGCCGCTCCTCGCTCGATCGCGGCCCCGGGCGCAAAAAAATTACCCCCGTCACTGAAGCTGTCGGGGGTAACGTTGAGGATACCGACCACGATCGGACGGTCGATGTAAATCTCGCGCGCCCCGGCCCGCCAGAGCCGCATGGACTCCGCAGGCCGGTCGCGCCCGGAGGTCACGCCGGCGCGACCTCCGGACCACCGAAGAGCGGCGGCTTCGCGGGCCTGGGCTGCATCACTTTGGTTTCCCCCGCGGGAAGTGCAGGGGCCGAAGGCGGAGTCGAGCGCGGCGGGAGCTGCTCGCCCCGCGCAAGCGCAGCGACGTCTTCGCCAGTCAGCGTTTCGCGGTCCAGCAGTGCCGCAGCGACTCTGTGGAGCAGATCGAGATTTTCGGTGAGGGTCTCTTTCGCGCGATTGTATGCTTCCTTGATCACGCGCGAGACCTCCGAATCAACGAGCTGCGCCGTTCGCTCCGACACCTCGCGCCGCGTCTGCAGCTCGCGGCCGAGAAAGAGCTCCTGCTCGTTGTCGCCGACGAGAATCGGACCGATAGCATCCGAAAGCCCCCATTGCCCCACGTATCGCCGGGCGAGTGAAGTCGCCTGCTGAATGTCACTCGCCGCGCCAGTAGTGACCCGGTTGCGTCCGAACACGAGCTCTTCCGCCACCCGCCCGCCATACATCCTCACCAGATGCGCCTCGAGCTGCTCGCGGGTGATCGACACACGATCGTCCTCCGGCAGCGTGAATGCCAGACCGAGCGCGCGACCGCGCGGAACGATCGTCACCTTGTGCAGCGGATCGTTGCCCATCGTCTTGATCGTACAGACCGCGTGCCCGCCTTCGTGATAGGCCGTCAGCTTCCGCTCCTCGTCCTTCATCACCATCGACTTTCTTTCAGCGCCGAGCATCACCTTGTCCTTGGCGTCTTCCAGGTCCTGCATGTACACCTTGTCGTGATTGCGCCGGGCGGCGAGGAGAGCGCCTTCGTTCACGAGGTTGGCGAGGTCGGCGCCCGACATGCCGGGGGTTCCCCGGGCGAGCGTCGTGATGTTCACGTCGTCGGCCATCGGCTTGTTGCGGACGTGAACCTTGAGGATCCCCTCGCGCCCGCGGAGGTCCGGCGCGTCGACGACGATCTGCCGGTCGAAACGGCCCGGGCGCAGCAACGCGGGATCGAGCACGTCCGGCCGGTTCGTCGCAGCGATGAGAATCACGCCATCGTTCGACTCGAACCCGTCCATCTCGACGAGAAGCTGATTCAGGGTCTGCTCCCGTTCATCGTGTCCGCCACCCAGGCCTGCTCCGCGATGACGGCCGACAGCATCTATTTCGTCGATGAAGATGATGCACGGCGCGTGCGCTTTCCCCTGCTCGAAGAGGTCGCGAACGCGGCTCGCACCGACTCCGACGAACATCTCGACGAAGTCGGAACCGCTCATCGAGAAGAACGGGCGGCCCGCCTCGCCGGCAACTGCGCGAGCGAGGAGCGTCTTTCCCGTGCCCGGAGGTCCGACCAGCAGAGCACCCTTGGGCAGCCGGCCGCCGAGCTTGGTGAATTTCTGCGGATCCTTCAGGAACTCGATGATCTCCTCGAGCTCGACCTTCGCTTCATCACATCCGGCGACGTCGGCGAATGTGACCTTCGGCGAGTCGGCAGTAAGAAGCTTGGCCTTCGACTTCCCGAACGAGAACGCCTTCGCACCGCCTGCCTGCATCTGCCGGAGGATGAGTATCCAGATGCCGAAGATGATGATGTAGGGGAGGAACATGAGAACGAAACTGCCTACCGATGCGCCGCGAGGCTTCGAGTCGATGAGAACGTTCTTCGCCT
>DATAIM010000032.1:0-1619 GCA_036262655.1 Gemmatimonadaceae bacterium
AGATCAGTGCCCGCGACTACCTGTGGCAGCTGACGGTCGACCTGGCCGTGCACGCCTGGGACCTCGCGCGGGCCATCGGCGCCGACGAGCAGCTCAACCACGAGCGCGGGCGCTTGCCCGGCTCGATCACGTTGAACGGACCATCGCGCGGATCGGTGACGAAGCTCTGCGCGCGCTGGCTCAGGCCGACCCCGGTATTGCCGGCAATCACCGCTGGAATCCAGCCGCCACTGGGTGTTATCGACACGACCCATCCTTCTTCGTCCGCCGCCTCGATGCTCGTCGTTCCCCTGTAGAACGCATCCCTGAACGCCGCATCTCTCGATGCGAGCGGCACTGATCCGCTGTCAGGTACCTGCTTGTCCTGCTGCCCGCTCCGCTTGTCATCGGGCGCCGGCAACACAGTCCACTTCGCCAGCAATTCGGCGAATGGATTCTTTCCCCCCTGATACGCAAACGGATCGCCCGGCTTGATGGTCGAGTCGTTGTGATTCCAGTCGATCTGCGCAAAACGCTTCTTCGCATACTCCTTCGACAGCAGCCCACGTACAGGCTCTTCCGGCGCGAAGTATGGATCGCCGTAGTAAAAGTCCCGATCGGCGAACGCGAGACTCATCGCCTGATAGATCGCATGCATGTACTTCGGCGAGTTGTAGCCCATCGCCTTCACATCTGCATTCTCCAGGATATTGAGCGCCTGCAGCATTGCCGGCCCCTGCTGCCAGAAAGGGAGCTTGTAGACGTCGATGCCCCGGTAAGACGTGTGCACCGGCTCCTCGATCTTCACCTTCCAGTTCGCGAGGTCCGCCATCGTGAAGAGCCCGCCCTGCTCGCGAACGCCTCGCACAAGCTCGAGGGCGATGTCGCCCCTGTAGAATCGGTCGTAAGCGGCGTAAATCGCCTCCTTTCGCGACTTGCCTGCCTTCAACGCCTGCTGCTCGGCGTCAACGAGCTTTCGCAGAGTCGCTGCGAGATCCTTCTGCACGAAGATCTCTCCCGCTTCCGGTCCCTCGCGTGCTGCACCTGGATGCGTGAAATAAAGCTCGCGTGAATACTTCCACTTCCTGATCTCGGCCTTGTGCCGCTCGATGAGCGCAGCTGTCTGCGCCTCCATCGGATATCCGTCCGCCATCTCGATCGCCGGCGCGAGCACATCCTTGAGCGACATCGTGCCGTACTCGGCCAGCATCGTCATCAGCCCACCCGGCGTTCCCGGTGTAACCGCCGCGAGAGGCCCGTACTCAGGCGGATAGCGATAACCCCTTGACTTGTAATACGCAGCGGTAGCACCCGTCGGAGCTGCGCCTAGTGCGTTGATGCCAATGACCTTCTTCAGCTTTGGATGATAGATCAACGCCTGCGTCTCACCACCCCATGACAACACATCCCACATAGTTGTGCCTGCGGCGAGCATCGCACACGCAGCGTCGATCGCGTTGCCACCCCTCTGGAACATCATGGCCCCCGCGGTTGCGCTCAGGGGCTTCCCCGTGATGGCAATCCAGTGCTTTGCGTGAAGCGGCGGCTTCTGTGTCCGCTGTGCGGTGGCTGGCGTCGCAGTGATTCCAGAAACCGCGAGGGAGGCGAGGACGAGCGAGACGTTTCTCATTGGCGACATC
>DATAIM010000033.1:0-3596 GCA_036262655.1 Gemmatimonadaceae bacterium
ATCAGAGCTTCGTGAGAATGCGCCCCTCGCTGAGGAGAGCGTTGCGGCGGCGGAAGCCGCGCGCGATGCCGCATACTCTGCCCGCGCGGCTGCGGAGGCCCGCAGGGGTGAGCTCGCACGCCTCGTGGCGGAGCAGCGCGAAAGCACGCAGCAGCTGCGAGCGGAGATCGCGGTAGCCCAGGAGCGGCAGCGGAATGCCGTCGCCCGTCGTGAGCGCGCCGAGCAGGAGCGACGGGAGGGGGGCTCGACAGTGGATCGGGTGAGCGAGGACGTGGAGCGGGCGATTGCTCATCGGCAGCAGCTCGAGTCGGAGCTGGCGCTGGCGAATGCGGCCCTCGCTGGATTCGCCGCCGAGGAAGAAACAGTGCGAGCGGGGCTCGCTTCGGCGCGCGGGGCGGTCGAGGCAGCTGAGCGCTCCGCACGCGAGATGCGGGAGCTCGTCCATCGTCTCGCACTCGATCGGCAGGCGGGCGAGAGAGAGCTGCAGGAACTCACGGCGCGGCACTCCGCACTAGCCGAAGAGCAGGCGCAGCTTGCGGACACCGAGAGCGCGATTCGACGGGAGGTGGCGGAGATCGAGGAAGCGGTCACTGCCGCCCGCGAGCGTAGCAACGAATCGAGTCGAGAGCTCTCGGCCCGCATGATCAATGCGCGCGCGGCTCGCGATGCCGATTCCATTGCCCGCTCTGCGGTGCTCCGCGCTGAAGAGGCGCAGACCGCGATCGAGAGCAAGCTCAACGCGCTGGAAGGCCTCGAGCGGGAGAGGGTCGGTATTGCTCCAGCAGCCGCAAGGCTGCTGCGAGAGCGCGACAGATTTGGTGAAGGTGCCGTGATCGGTCCGCTCAGCGACTTTATAAGCACCGAGAGCGAAGCGGCATCGTTGATCGAGCGCTTTCTCGGTGCGACTGTTCACGCAGTGCTTGTACGGGATCGCGAAGCAGCCGAGCAAATCCGTGGCTGGCACGCCGCCACGAATCCCGGCCCGCTTCTCCTTCTTCCAGCGGACTCGCTCGATGTGCGTGGTGAAGAGCCGGTGCGTAATGGAGACGACCTTTCGCGCCTCGTTCGCTCTGAAGCGCCTGCGGCTGGCTGGGTGCGCGGCCTGCTCGGACAAGTACGGCCGATCGAGAATGGGACCGGCTTCGTCGATTCGCGAGGTGCGATCTGGCTGCCCGGCAACCTGGCGGGACCAGGGCCACTGCGCCGCCGTGCCGAGATCGGCGAGTCGAGGCGATCCCTCAAGGAAGCCGCATCGTCTCTGGCGGCCGCTGTACATGCGGCGGAAGGGGTTCGTGCCGAGCTCGAGGCGTCAGAGCGGGCTGTTGCTGAAGCGCAGGAGGCCGCGCACGAGGCATCGCGAGAGGCCGCCGAAAGGGAGGATCATCTCGCAGCCGTCACCCGACGCCACCAACGCGCGCTCAAGGAGTTCGCCGATGCGACGGCGCTGATCGAGCGACTTGCCGCGCGACAGCTGACCTTGAACGACAACGTCAGCCGGATCTCGCGATCCATCGCCGAAAAGGAAGCAGGAGTCGTACAGCTGGACTCGGCGGTTGCCGAAGCGAGACGAGCTCTCGCCGAAACCGAAATACGGCAGGACGAGGCACGCGACCGGCGAACGCTGAGCGAGGTTGCGAGCGCTCAGGCACAAGCCCGGCTTCAGGTGGCGAGCGATCGCGAGCGGCATCTGCACGACGAGTATTCCACCGCCAGCGCACGGCTCGAGTCGCTTCAGTCGGAGCTCAGCACCCTTTCCGCAGCCGACGGTGAGCTAGCGCAGCAGCTGGCCACGTGGCAACTGGACGTGGAGGCCCGTCAAGCCACTCTCGAGGATACCGAGAATCGTCTGGCGAACGCGGAGCTGGCGGTCAGGACGTCTGACGAAAAACTGGAAAGAGCCGAGCATGATCTGACCACACTGAGACATCGCGCAACGGCATTGAGTGAGGAGCTTCATTCATCCGAGCTGCGGTTCACGAATCTCTCCGGCCGGCGCGCCACTATCCGCGAGCGCCTCGAAACCGAATGGCGGAAGCCGCTGGACGTTCTGTTGAGCGAGGCTCAGCCTCTCGATCTGACCGATGAAGCTCTTCGTGCGGAAGCCGCCGAACTACGTGAGCAGCTCGACGCGCTTGGACCTGTCAATCCGCTCGCGATCGAAGAGCACGAAGAGGAGCAGAAGCGTCTGGAGATGCTGACAGCCCAACGCGCCGACCTCGCCGCGGCGAAACTCTCGTTACAGCAGGCGATCCGCGAGATCGACACGACAGCCCGCGAGCTGTTCCTGACCACGTTCGTTCAGGTTCGCGAAAACTTCCGCAAGATCTTCATGACGCTTTTCGGTGGCGGTGAGTGCGATCTCCGTCTCGAGAACGCCGAGACGCCGCTCGATGGCGACATCGAGATTCACGCCGCGCCTCGCGGCAAGAAGACGCAACGGATTCACCTCCTCTCCAGCGGCGAGCGGGCCCTGGTGGCGCTCTCACTGCTCTTCGGGATTTTCCTCACGAAGCCAAGTCCGTTCTGCCTCCTCGATGAGGTCGATGCTCCGCTCGACGACGCCAACATCGGACGGTTTGTGCGGATGCTCAACGAGTTCAAGGGCAACACGCAGTTCATTGTGATCACCCACAATCCCCGCACAACAACAGAGGCAGCTGATTCGGTGTACGGAGTTACCATGCAGGAGCCGGGCGTATCGTCGCTCGTGAGCGTCCACATGCGAGGTGCCGCAGTCGAGGAAGCGATTGCGGGAACCCTCTCGACCCGCGAGCCCATCGCCGCACTGAGCGTCTGACATGCTCGTTGTGATGCAGCATGGTGCGGCCGCAGCAGATGTCGACCGCGTCGTAGAGGTGATCACCGACATGGGCTACGAAGCGCGCCCAATGCCCGGCGCACAGCGAACGGCCATCGGAGTCGTTGGCAATGACGGGAGGATCGATGCATCGCGGCTCCTGGCACTGCAGGGCGTGCAGGAGGTCATCCATGTCACGAAGCCGTACAAGCAGGTTTCGCGGGAATGGCGGGCAGAGAGCACCATCGTAACGATCGCCGAGGGTGTCTCCTTCGGGGGAACGGACGTCCCCGTCATCGCCGGGCCTTGCTCAGTGGAGACCGAGCGTCAGATCATCGAGTCCGCGCGGATAGTCAGGGATGCTGGAGCAACGGCACTGCGCGGCGGAGCGTTCAAGCCGCGGAGCTCGCCCTACTCGTTTCAGGGACTGGGAAAAAAGGGACTCGCACTTCTCGATCTCGCGCGCCGTGAAACAGGCCTGGCAATCGTAACCGAGGCAATGGACGATGAGGGAGCGCATCTAGTGGCCGAAGTGGCCGACTGCATTCAGGTCGGCGCGCGCAACATGCAGAATTATTCGCTGCTCAAGGCCGTGGGGCGCATCGGGAAGCCTGTACTCCTGAAACGCGGAATGGCAGCGACGATCAGCGATCTCCTGCTGAGTGCCGAATACATTCTCGCCGAAGGAAACGGCGACGTCATCCTGTGTGAGCGCGGCGTGCGCACCTTCGATCCTTCCGCTCGAAATATGTTCGACCTGACCGCCATCCCGACGGTGCACAAGCTGTCGCACCTTCCA